>PMWT01000064.1 GCA_003166025.1 Acidimicrobiaceae bacterium
GGGCCGCCCGGTGCGCAGGGCTCGCTCCTGCTCACTGTTGAGGAACGGTGCCAGGAAGCGGTCAGTGTATAGGTCCGGTCTGTCCCTGGCGGTGAAGTTGAGTTGTACGGGATGACACAAGGTTGTCGTAGACGGCCCCGCCAGGGACGCCCGTCGCCAGGAGAACACCTCCCCTTTGGCCGAGAACTCCATTGTTCGTACTTTCGTTACCGCGGATAGCTTTCGTTACCGCGGATAGTGTTGTAATACACGCCACCTACGGCCGTCAGGACCGTCGACCATGTCTCACCGGGAGGCGCTGGTGTCATGCCGCCGTGACGGCCCCCGTGCCATCCGCCGATGAGTCGCTAAGGATGTCCCTGATGATCACTTCCAGCTCGTCGAGCGAGCCGGCGTTGAACAGCTCGTCGGCTTGATCGTCCGAAATGTCCAGGATCTGCGCGGCATAGGTGCTGACTGGTATGCGCCGGCCATCGGGCGTGTCGATCAGGGCCGTGTCGGGCTCGTCGTCACAGTACACCGGAGTGGCACCGGCCTGCAGCGCGACGTGGCCGGCATAACAGGCCGTCGTACCACAAATCCAAGAATCGAGGTCGACCCTTTCAGGGTGTTGCTTCAAATATTCGAGCGTGCCTCGTAGTTTCTCGCTGTTGGGCATTGCCTTGTCCTTCTCCCTCAGACGAGGGTCGCTCCACCAGGCACGATCTCGCCAAAAGCCGACCTAAGGGCCGCATGGCCTGTCCGGTGCACGCTACCCGGGACCTGGCCCAAGGAAACCAAAAGCGTTCGCAAACCGGGAACGGACATTGTGGGCTGCCCACATGCCCTCGACAGAGGTCCGGGCCTCAGGGGAAGCGGCCCTTCCCGGGAGAGCCGGACGGACGGTGGGGGCCACTCCACGGGCCCGTGAGCCATTGGAACGCTCGGCCCCACCCCAGAACGAGTGGCTCGCATGGCAGAGATCCCCGACGGCGCTCCCTTGGCCCAAGCCGGCCTCGCGCAGATCGCGCCCGTTCCTTCACTAGGCACCAAAGGCCAGTTCATGAAAAAGCAGTACATCGTCCCACCCCGATGTCGGGCAACAACCTTCGGGTCGTGAGCCTACCACACAGTCCTACTTCGAACACCACGGTAAGTGGCCGTAGCCGCGGCTCTCTCGGCTCTTCCTCCATCGCCAGAGGCGCCGCTGGTCGGTGGCGCCCGCCGCCTGCGACCACGCGCAAAAGCTACGCAACAACACGGCAACAACCGGGGACCTGCCACAATCACGATCGCGGCTCCGGACCGTTGCGTTGTCCCCGCAGGACGAGATCCGATCGTGACAACTCGCTGCGTCGCTACCACTGCTCTCAGTGAGGAACTTGAAAGCAGTCCCTTGTGGGCGTGCCTACAGCTGCTGCCAACGCGCCACTTGGACGGCGGAACACAAGCGCCCGTCCCGGCCCGTGTCTCGCTCAGACCGGCGCCTGTCAGCACTAGCCCCACAGCCGACCACCGATACGCACCGCTAACTACTGATGCGGCTCACTCATTCTGATCTGTGCCCTGACCGAGGGCCGAACAACGGGCGAACCGCGAGGCAAGAGCCTCAGCCGGTAGAGGTTTACCTGTCGACTCACGGACAATTAGGTGAGTGCTAAGCCGAATATTGTCCTCCAGTCCGCGATGATCTTCGCCTGGGTGGTGACGCGACTTGCGTGGGCCGCCTGTGCTGGCCTCACGGACGCCGAGGCGGGAGCGCACAGGGTCAAGAGAAGGACCGCTGTTACCGGCACCGTCCACAGGCCCGCGAGGAGCCGCCGCCATGCCGGCATAGGACGGCAGTTACCGATTGGCGGTATTTGCGTGCCGCTTGGTGCCGAGCCATAGATGATTGTCCCTGCCACACGTCGGATCATCAGCCTGCTGTCGGCGCGAGGCCTCTTCGGATGGATAGGTCCGAAAGTCACTTCTTCACCGGAAAAGGGCAGTGGACGGCACTGTCCCAAACGGAAAGGACCGGCGCGGTGAACAGGGGAAAGTTCGCCGCACCTAATACTTAATAAGGCACGGCTTTACGCCGAACTTACTCACGTGCACTGGACGGGCAATAAAGATGCTGAAAGGCGGTGCGCCTCCAACGAGGGTGGCGGGGTACATGGGTTCTACCTCGGGGTCACCGGTCGGTTGCTGGTCCTGGTATTGCTGCCCCTGATCGTCCTGACGTCGGTGTCCGCGCCGCTGGCACTGCGAGCACGAGTGGACGCCCAGCGCGCCCAGGCGGCCCACCGGGAGGTACCGGCCGTGACGGCCATAATCCGTGCCCTGGACGCAGTGGTGGTCGAACAAGGCCAGGCGGAGTCGCTCCTTTATGCGGACGGGAGCGGCTTTTCTATGGGGATAGTTGACAACCTGCTCGGTTCCAATCTGGTGGACGAGCTGCGGTCCTTTGAGTCGGCGACCGATCGCGATATCGACCTGCTGGCCCCGTCACTGGTCCGCCACCTTGCCCCACAGCTCGAGTCCGTTCGAATGCTCATCGCCAAGACCGAAGCCGTTCCCGGGCAGTCGGTCGACCCGAGGTACGAAGAGATCGAGTCTGCCCTCGACGGCGCGGCAGCGTCCGCGCTGGCGACGGTCGAAGAGAGAATGTCGTTGACGTCGGGGGGCGCCTCGGTGAGCCATGCCCTGCTCGCTCTCGGCTGGTGCTTCAACCTTGTACGGGCGGCGGCGGGACAAGCTCGGGACGACACGGAAACCTTTTTTGGCGCCGCAAGTGCGCGCAAACAAGCAGCGACCCGGTTGGCCAAGGACAACGCCCTTTTTGACGAAGCGGGCCAGCAGCTCGCCCAGTCCGACGTCCCGAGCATAGCCAGGGCGTGGGCGGCTCTCGGGGCCAATCCGTCAGCTCGTCTCTATAACCAGTTCCTGGTCGACGGGGAGCAGGGCAGGTCACTGCCGTTCGTATCCGGCAGGATCGACCAGACGCCGACCAGCATCAGCTTCGTTACCATGGTCGGCGCCTTCAAGGGGATCTCGGCCCATTGGCGCCTGATCTCTAATGTCGTCGCCCAGGCCAGCTCTACCGTGCTCTCGTCAGCTACATCGCTCGCCGACGCCAACAGCCGCAGCTACCAGATATGGGTGACGCTGATGGCGCTGGGAGCAGCCGTCGCCCTAGCGGTCGCCGCAGCTGTGGCACAGTCGATCTCCCGGCCCCTGCGGCGCCTGGCCGAGACCGCTCGATCTGTCGTCGATGGCCATCTGCAAGTCGACCGTCTGGTCCCGAGTGGACCGACCGAGACAGTGGTCGTGGCCAACGCCTTCAACGCGTTGATGGCGAACCTGCGCCTTTTGGAGTCCAAGGCACAAGCCCTGGCCGCCTGCGATTTTGATAACGAGGTCCTTTCGATGCCGCTTCCCGGCCAGCTGGGCGCCTCCTTGCAGGACTCGGTGCGGGTACTAGCCGGTTCGATCAAGGACCGCCACCAGCTGCAGGAACGCCTGGCCTACGAGGCGACCCATGACACCTTGACCGACCTGATAAACCGGGCAGGGGCTATCACGTCGTTGGAACAGGCCCTCGCCCGTGCCCGGCGCCACATCGACACCACGGCCGTGCTGTACATCGACCTGGACAACTTCAAGCAGGCCAACGACCTGCATGGCCACCAAACGGGCGACCACATCCTGCGCCAGGTCGGGGCGCGCCTGTCAGCCACGGTGCGAGCTGGAGACGTCGTGGCCCGTATCGGCGGTGACGAGTTCGTGGTAATCGCGGAACGAGTGGACGGGCCGGCAGAGGCGGAGGCGATCGCCGCCCGACTGATCGTCGTCTTGTCGGAGCCCATCGAATGGCAGGACGTCCGACTTAGAGCAGGGGCCAGCGTCGGGATCGCTCTCGCACACGGGGACGACGCCGCGCCGCTGGAGCTTCTGGCCCGAGCGGACATTGCTCTTTACCAGGCGAAGCAGCGTGGTGGCCAGCTCTTTGAGCTCTACGACGAGACGTTGCAACAGCGCCTGGCCGAACGCGACCAGATCGAAACAGACCTTCGCGGGGACCTTGGCCAGGGGGGAGGCGGCCTCATCCTGTACTACCAACCTCTTGTCGAGACGAGCGGGACGCTGTCCGGAGTGGAAGCCCTGGTCCGCTGGGTGACACCGGGCCATGGCCTAGTAGCACCCGGCTCCTTCATCCCGATCGCCGAGGCCAGCGACCTGATTATCGACCTTGACAGGTGGGTCCTCGCCACCGTCGCCCATCAGGTCGCCACCTGGTCAGCCGATCCCGACCTCGCCGGGATAAGAGTTTCCGTCAACATCTCAGGCCGCCATTTGCTAAGCCAACGCCTTCCGGCTTATCTGGCCGATGTCTTGACGGCCACGGGTATCGACCCCCATCAGCTCACCATCGAGATCACCGAGACAGTCCTTCTTGACGACCTGACTCTGGTGGCCACGCAACTCGACGAGCTCCGCCGGCTGGGGGTCGAGATAGCCATCGATGACTTCGGGACGGGTTACACGTCATTGGCGCACCTGCATTGCCTGCCTGTCGACACGATCAAGATCGACCGAGGCTTCATCGCCGGGATGGGGGATCCCAAAGATGCCTCATTGGTCCGCATGATCATGGAGCTCGCCCACCAGCTCGGCCTCAAGACCGTGAGCGAGGGCGTCGAAACGACCGAGCAGCTTCAGTCGCTCCAAGCCCTGGGGGCCGACCATATCCAGGGTTTTCTTATTGCTCGCCCTATGCCCCCGGACCGGCTTTCCACCTGGGCCCTGACGCGACGCCAGAACCCAGACGGTCCGTCGTTCAAGGCGATGGGTTTAGCGGCCCCCGAACCGCGGCAAGGCTTCAACCTGCCTGACCATCTCGCTCTGGCAGTGGCTGAAGACCTGCACACCTCGTAGCCGGCCGCTAGGTCGGTCACTGGAGTGAACCACGCTTCGTCGTACAAATCCGAGGTTGACGAGGCTGAAGGTATCCCGTAGCTTCCTTCGTAGGTAAGCCTTTGCACGGAGGACCGCAGATGATCGCTGGGACGAGCACGGGCGGGATCGTCGACCACGACCCTGCTTCGCTCACCTTCGTACTGCCCAGAGCACACGTCGGGGCCCTTACTCGGGCGGCTGGCTCGGGCAACCTCGCCGTCATGGCCCAGTGGGTGGGGCTGTTGGCCCAGGTTGAGGACAACGTGGTCGACTGCTTCCACCACGGTGGCGGCGTGCCCTATGGGGCCTTCCCCGAGAGATTGTGGGCCGTCGAAGCCGAGGCCAGCGGCGTCGGCTACGACGCCGACCTGGTCAAGGTCACCCTGCCTTTGGTCCCCGGTCTGGAAGAACGCCTCCGAGCAGGCATCGACGTCGCCGACGTGGGCTGTGGCTCAGGCCACGCCGTCAACCTGATGGCCCAAAGCTTCCCGGCCAGCCGTTTCGTGGGGCTGGACGTTTCTGAGCCAGCGCTGGCCGCGGCGAGGCCGAAAGCGAGAAGCTGGGTGTCACCAACGCCACTTTCGTGCAACATGACGCCGCGTCCCTAGATGGGAAAGAGCGGTACGACTTCATTACCACGTTCGACTCCGTCCACGACCAGGCCCGTCCCGACCTGGTCCTGGCCGGTATCGCCCGGTCGCTCAGGCCGGGAGGGATTTACCTGTGCGTAGACATGTCCGCCTCCAGTACGTTGGCCGAGAACATCAGCCACCCGATCGGGCCTTTTCTCTACACCGCCTCGTGCCTGCACTGCATCGTCAATAATTACTACATCACCACCAAGGGGCAGGATTCGTCGGTGCTCATCTGAGGATGGCCTAGCCGGCTCCCCAACAACCAGCAACTACAAGAGGAGTTCCCTAATGAAAGTTTGGATCGACCAAGATCTGTGCAGCGCCGACGGCTTGTGCAGCGATACGTGCCCCTCGGTGTTCGCCATGGGCGACGACGGCGTGGCCCACGTGCTCCTGCCCGACGGGTCGCTGGGCGAGGGCCGTGAGGACATGGCGCTCGTACCGGCGGAGCGGGAGAGCGAGGTCCTTGACGCCAAGACCGACTGCCCAGCAGACTGCATCTTTGTCGAGGACTGAACCGGTGCTTGCTCCGGAAGGTGCTCTTTCTCAGCTGCCTGCGCAGCAGCGCTAGGGCCTACGGGGCGATCTCAGGCCGTGCCTGTGCTGGACTGGTCCCGAGCTGGCGTGCCCCGGCTCTAGTTCCAGTGCCCGCGTGAGCACATGCTCAGCCCAGCGCGAAACGGACAGCGGTGACCGGCTCGGAGAAAACGGCGGCCATTCGCCACGTCTGGCCCTTGTCTTCGGACGTGTAGACGTGGTCCCCGAACCCGACGGCCACGCGGCCGCCGGCGGCGTCGAGATGGCCGGAGTCGACGTTGCCGTCGAACCTGTCGGGCAGACCGGCCTCGCAGCGGACGAAGCTCGAGCCGAGGCGGGAGCGGTAGACGGCGCCGGCGTTCGTGAACGGACCGTCGGAGGCGGACACGAACGCCGTGTCACCGTCAAGGGCCACCGCCCGGAGGTAGTGGGCGTGCAGCCCGACCGTTGTCCAAGACCACGGCTCCCCATCATCCTCGCTCCAACCGAAGCCGACGGCAGCCGCTACCGCCACCCGCCCGTCGGTGCCGGTACGCACCTCGTGGACGTCAGCCCCTGGCTCGATCGCCCCGTGCCACGTCTCGCCGGCATCCTCGGACCACCACACTCCGCCTACATGCACGTTGACCCACCACCGCTTCATGCCGGCGGCCATCGTGCGCGTGCCCGGCGTGGGGCCCGCCGGGTTCTCCCAGCCGTCCCGGCCGGGCACTGCTTGGAACGCTGGGATGTCACGGACCTCGCCATGTGGGCCGANNACCTCCCGACTGCACGGTACCGCTGTCACGGGCCGTGGGTCAGGCCCTGCAGACAACCTTCGTTATCGCGTCGGTTCCTCTTGAAGCTTCAGCATTTATCGGCAACGCATAACGGGTGTTTACGGCGTGGAGCCAAGGAGCGCTCAGAATGTTCGCCCGGCTAACGTATGCCGAA
Organism: Acidimicrobiaceae bacterium; assembly: GCA_003166025.1. Lineage (GTDB taxonomy): Bacteria > Actinomycetota > Acidimicrobiia > Acidimicrobiales > Palsa-688 > Fen-671. The sequence continues at coordinate 7,026 of PMWT01000064.1, forward strand.
ACCACCTTCGGGCTGCCAACGGTCCGATTGCCTGCGCGCAAGCGCCCGGGGCCCGCGTCCGTCGAAGGACACCCTTCTTGCTCACGTTACCCTGCGAGGGCTCATCCCCAGAACAGGCAAATGCTGTCCTTGCTCAGCTCGCCGAGCAGCGACTCGAGATCCCTGGTCGCGTCTGGAGCGAGCGGATAACGCTCCCAGCGTAGGCGGCGGTTCTGCCAAAGCAATAGCCAGAAACCAGAACCAGTGTGCCGAAGCTGTGCCACGGGACGTCGGGACCAGTCCGGGCCAACCTCCGGGGACCAAGGAGGCCGCAACTCGAAGATCGTGACGTTGGCTCCGTGCACGCCGAGCTCGAGGCGCACCTGGCCTTGGTGCTCGACCGGGACTCGAGCGTTCACCCAACGGCGGATCCGAGCGATGTCAAGTTCCCCCGGTATCGGTCTGGTCGGCACAGTCCTCACCATCGTAGGGCGACGCGGGTTATGTCCCTCAGGCTCCTCCGCGAGCAGCCCCTTCGCCCTGGTACGGAGCGTGTGGGATAACAACGTCCCACCTAACCTTTCAATCGAAAGGGCAACCTATCGCCGTGCGGCGGAGGCATCAGACCGCGCTTCCGGGCTCAACAATCGGCGAGGGCTCTCAGCGAGCTGCAGATCTCAGGGCAGCGAGGACCAAGACTGCCCATCCGCTCCACGAGTGCCGACCTGCGGATCCGTTGCAGGTTGTCGAAGGAAGCCGCGCACTCGACATTTAGGCCCTCTCCCTCGCCCAGCCGCACCTCGGTTGGGATGTTACGCACGGTCCGCGTGACGGGTGCAACCACGATCCCGGTGAGCACCGCCACCGCTTCGGTCCGCGTGACCACTAGGACCGGCCGGCGCTTGTCCTCCGCTTCGGCCCACCAGATCTCGCCGTGCGCGGGGAGAGCTACCACTGCTCTTCTTCGATCAAGGCGCGTGTTGCCTCGTCCAGACCGGCCAGCTCCTCTTCGTCTTGAGGACGGCGGCGATAGCCATCGACGATGGCTTGCCCGATCTGCGCTCTACGGTGGTGCTCCACGAGAGCCTCCAGACCGAGACGGACCGCGTCAGACCTAGTGGCTGCAACTCCGTCGCTCACCAGGGCATCGACGTCGGCAAGCAGGCGGTCCTCGACACGCGTAACTATTTGTGCCATGCGTTAAGTATAACGTAACGCAACACGCGATGTCGGAGCCGCCCTGGTGGTGGGTTTCTCATAGCCGAGGGGCCAGGGAGGTCGCTGGATCCGGTGGGTCACGTGTGGGTCACGACCGCGTCGTGACCCTTCACCCCACGTCGGCGAAATAGCCCTTGAACTCGCACTTTAGTGGTGCCCCCGGCGCGACTCGAACGCGCGACGCACGGTTTAGGAAACCGACGCTCTATCCCCTGAGCTACGGGGGCTGGAACCTCTGACCTGCTACTTTGCCATGCGCCTCGGCCGCCGAAGGTCCGGATGGACTAGCAATGGACCAAAACTTCGGTCGTAGCCTGTTGCACGCCATCAAGCCTAGCTACTTCTCGGTGAAAATCCGAAGCATGTGGTTCTGGCATCTGGTGACCCAGAACCCGCGCACAGCTATTTAGAGGGATAAAACCGGAAGTCTGGAGCATCAAGATGAGACGGGTTCTCGTGCCCATCAGCCCCCATGACGGCGGCATCTTGCACAACAAGCTATCGCGGACAATGAAGGACCTCGACACAGCCCGCCCAAGTTACATGGAACGGCCGCCCCACGCCACCACCGATTGACCTCGCAGACCCTTCAATACCACAGGGAGCACCCGAGCAGCATCCTTGACAAGGTTCGTCCGGGACGGGAAGCTCCAGCTCCAGCGCCACCGTAGGAACGCGACCTAGGCATCCCCTCCGCGAAACTATGTGCTGGGCGGGCCAAGCGGGACGAGCATCAGGGTGAGCCCGCAACACGACAACAAGCGCAGGGCCGTGCCCATGGTCGGTTCCCGAGCACCGGTCTCGTAGGCATGGACCGCTGCACGTGATGTCGCTGCGGCACGAGCCAATGCGCTCACCGACAGCCCCGCGTCTTGGCGGGCACGACGGAAGGTCTCCGAGACGGGCACTTGCCCCAGAACGAGCTGGTCATCGGCCACGGTGGTACCCGCGATGACCGGCTCGTAGGATACACGGCCTCCGGGCCTTGGCCCGGCCCCCGCACCGGATAGAAGGCAAGGGCGACGCTACGCGCGCACTGCGAGACCGAGGCTTTGCCCGCGCTTGCGGACGTCGCCGGGCCTTCCATTCCCGGGCACGACTGACAATCGAGCGTTCTCTCGGACGAAAAGCAACATCCTCCCTGGCCAGGGCTGCGCCAGCGTTAGACAACCGTCCCTGCATCTTGCGCAAGTCAGGCAAGCTGATCCCTAGAGCAGCAAACTCGTCGGGGTCGAGTCGGTGCCCCGAGGAAAGCTTGGCAGCGAAACTCTTCTTTGACAGCACCCCTGAGCAGATCTCGTCCGGGCGAAGGCCGGCGATCTTGTCGTACAGGTTTTGGATGGTCCACTTGTCCGAGGCCAGGATCCCGTCAATGTCGTAGAAATCGCGTTCAGCACCTCGTGTCCAGAACGCCCTGACCTTCCCCGTAACGATGTCTTCTACATCGAGGACCGGGCCGACGCCGTTGACATGCACAGGAGGGTTCTGGCGGTAGTCGTAGCCTAGGTCGACAACCAGCCTTTCCTTGGTCGTCGGTTCTGTCACAACTATGGCCCTAAACCAGGTGTCTGTCTTTATTGTCTCAGCGGCAAGCCCGGCAGCCCCAAAGCGCTCTGTCAGGTCCCTCCCGGCCGCCTCGAAGAGCCCTGCGTCCATCTTGTCCGGGTAGCTGTCCAGGTCTTGCGACGGACGATCGACGATGCCATGGGCTTGAAGCCCATACCCTCCTCCGAGAGCAAACCCTCTGTCCCCGAGAGTCTCTGCGATGATGCGCTCGACGGCTAAGTGAAAACCTTCTAGGGGCATTGCAGTTCCGGGTGGACGCTTTCCCATGCTTGGCGCACGGCGGCAGGAATGTTAAGGTCGCACCACTCCCTGATGAGAAGGTCGTAGTTGAGCCAGTTCGCCAGTTCTTGCTCCGAGCCCGCCTCCCTGATGACCGTGGAGTAAAGCGACCTCAACCTGCTCTGCCGAGAGAGATCGTACGAAGACGACTCCGACCAGTCGAGGTGCAACGGCAGGCTCACGGTCCCACTCGTCGGACCGTGAAGGGCGTGAAGATCGTCAGGGACAAAGAAGGGCACACTGTTCTCGAAGGTTGTGACCGAGCCAGGGGCCACCGCGACGTATGACTTCATAATTATTACTGTACCGGAATAGGTACAGCGGCGCAGCATCTGCCCCACGGTCGTCCGCTACGACGACGGCACAGTCCGCGCGGCCTACAACGCTGCCGGGGGCTCTCTGCGGCCCGGCTGGTTCGGTACCGCCGCTGAGGCCTTCAAGACTGCGACAACTCCATCGTCAACCCGTGGCCGGACGCCCATGTTGTCCACCGGGGCCTGCCGGACTGGTACGAAGCCCCGGGCACGAACCAGGCCGGAGCTTTCCGGCGAGCGTCGTAAGAAAATAGGGGCATACTGGCCGGACCAGCACTGCGTGGTGTGGAGGAAGGATTTCCATGGCCAACCCCTTTCCGGCGCGGTCAGTCACTCGGAGCGCCAACTGGAGGTTGACAGCTTTGGCGGCAAACGAAGCGACGGTGACGTTCGTCGCGCTCTCTTAGCCATCACCTGCCCTCCTCGTGCCTGCGGGCGTCGGGTACCCCGAAGCCGCCATCGACCGCCGGACATGATGGAGGGATGACAGAGGTGGACCGCCAGATCAGAGCCACATCGTTCGGGTCGGCGGCTGACGACTACGCCCGCTACCGCCCCGCCCCGCCGGCCGAAGCGGCCGAGTGGGCCGTCGGCCGCTCACCAGGTCTGGTGATCGACGTGGCCGCCGGCACTGGCCACCTGGCCCGCCACCTGCTTGGCAGGACCAACAGGGTGGTAGCGGTCGACATCGACCGGCGCATGCTGGCAACCCTGGGCAACCGGCTGCCGGGCGTGGCGCGCGTAGTGGCTCGGGGCGAAGAGCTGCCCTTCGTCTCTGGGGCCGCAGGTGCGGTGGTGATCTCCTCAGCGTGGCACTGGCTGGACCCCGGACAGGCGTGGTCGGAAATAGCCCGCGTCGTGCGGCCCGGTGGGACCTTCTCGGTGGTCTCTAGCGGTCCCGACCGGAGCGTGGCATGGGTCGAGGCGGTGCTGGGCCGCCGGGAGCGCGATCAGCGCCCGGGCGTTGCCGGCGACCGCCCGGACGGCCGCCGATGGCATGTGGAGCTGCCCGAGGGCGCGCCGTTCTCGCTCGTGGAGGAACGTACGTTCACCGCTGCCGTGCCTTATGAGGTGGCGGACCTGCCAGGCCTGGTCGCGTCTTACAGCCAGGTGATAGTACTTCCGGCCGCAGAGAGGGACGCCGTTAGGGAGGAGGTTGCCCTTCGAGCGGCTGCCCGTCCCGAGCTGGCCGCTGGTACGACGGTCGATCTGCCGCTGCGGTGCCGGGTCTGGCGGGCTGTCCGGGCCTAGGACATCCGTCCACACATTAGCGGCTCAATTAGCCCGTGGGGCCCGCCGTCAGCTCAATGGTCGCCTTGTAGGAGCTACCGTACTGGTCGACCCACCTCACAGTCACCTTTTGAGCGGGGTGAAGCTCGTCCATGATGTCCCGAAGACTGGTCGCCGAGGTGACAGTATGACCGCCCACCGATGTGATCGTGTCACCTGAGGCGAGACCGGCTTCAGCGGCCGGGGAACCGGAAAGCACGCCCTCAATGGTGGCGCCGGAAGCTGCGGGCGCTAACGCGTAGTACGCCGAGGTCGACGCCACTTCGACGCCCAGGAAGGCGGAGGCGCCTATGTGGACCGACGAGGACGACTTGCCGGACTCGATCTGCTTGGCCAAGGAGAGCGCCTCATTTATGGGGATGGCATAGCCATCGGTGCCGGAGTTGTCCTGGGGACCAGAAAGTTGGAACTGGAAGGTGGACGACCCCGCGGTGTCGATGGCGACAACCTGGCCGCTCGTGTCGACCAGCGGCCCGCCGGAATCACCGGGTTGGACGTCGGCGTCGGTCTCGACCAAGTTGGCCAGCTGCTCGGCCGAACCGGTTGATCCGTCAGAGGCCGTGATCGATTGGTCCAGGCCGGTCACCGTTCCAGGAGCCGCTGACGGCGTCCCGCCGACCCCTCCCGCGTTGCCGATCGCCACGACGCTTTCGCCTACGGCCACGGTGCCGGAGTTGCCGAGGGAGGCTGTCTGCAGCCCAGAGGCGTCCTGGAGCTTTATGACAGCCACGTCTGAAGTGGCATCGTAACCAACGACCGCGGCGGTGTACGTCTTCCCGTTACCGATATCGGCGACCTTGATGCTCGTCGCGCCTTCGACCACGTGATTATTGGTCAGCACTTCGCCTGAGGATGTGAGCACGATGCCAGTGCCCGCGGCCTCGCCCTCGCCATAGTCGATCGTCGACACCACGTCGACGAGGCCGGGGTCGACCTTCGCCTCGACCTGGGCCAGCGAGAGGGTGGCGCTGGCTGTGCCGGCAGTCTTGGCTGCGCTGTCGCCCAGCACGACATGACCCGCGCCGATGCCGACCACGGCCGCCGCCAGTACCACCGCCGCGCCTGTCGCCCGACGGTGCCGATGGGGCCGGCGCAGCCAACGCGGGGAGTTGGGCCCCGGACTGCCCAGGGGGGGCGGGACGGGCCCGGTCCCGGCCCCGTCAGTTGAAGTGCGCCAGGTGCCCTCGCTCGAGGTGGGGCTAGTGGGATAGGGTGCGCTGCCTTCAGGGACGACTTCGCTCATCGGGTGCTCCTTTCGCTTCTGCCCTAATGGTCCCCGCGAGCCCTGAAAGCGGACTGTGACTTGCCCTAAAGGTGCCCTACAAGTAGCTGATAGAAGCCTGAACCAGTGGACGACGACCGGTCCACGCAAGGGGGGCGGCGGCTCGCCTGGCTCCTAGCCGGACCGCCTCCGCTTTTACCCGGGGTCGGGCGGGGCCACACCGTGACCGCCGCCGTCGTGCAGGGCGGCGAGGAACGACTTCGCCCACGCCTGGACATCGTGGCGTCTCACGACGCGCCGCATGCGCCGCATGCGTGCTGTCCCTTCGTTTGGGTCAAGGCCGACGGCGTGGCGGATGGCCGTTTTTAGACCGTCTAGATCATGGGGGTTCACGAGGATGGCATCTCGGAGCTCTTGCGCGGCACCGGTGAACTCGCTGAGCACGAGCGCCCCGGAGGCGTCGACCCGGCTCGCCACATATTCCTTGGCCACCAGGTTCATGCCGTCTCGCAGCGGTGTGACGAGCATGACGTCGGCGGCAAGGTACAAAGCCACCAGCTCGTCGAGCTCGACACTTTGGTACAGGTAGTGGACCGCAGGGTGGCCGACAGTCGAATATGACCCGTTGACCTCGCCGACAAGCTGCTCGAGGTGCTCGCGCTCCTGGCGGTAATGCGGGTCGTCCTCACGGCTCGGTACCGCGATCTGGACCAACACCGCACGCGACCTGGTCAGGGAGCCATCGGCGAACAACTCGCCGATGGCGATGAGCCGCCGGTCGATGCCCTTGGTGTAATCGAGGCGGTCGACGCCCAACAGGACCACCTCCGGGCTGCCGAGCTCATCCCTGAGCTGGCGGGCCCGAGCCTGCACGGCCGGGTCCGAAGCCCGCTTGATCAGCGCAGCCGTGTCGACCGATATCGGGAACGCCCCGACCCGGACCTGGCGCCCGTCGTAGTCGAGCACCGTGTCGGTACCCGATGCGCCCAGCAGTCGTCTGGCCACCCGCGAAAAGTTCGATGCCGCCCCCTGCACCTGGAACCCGACGAGATCGGCGCCCAAAAGTCCCTCGAGTACCGGTCTGCGCCATGGCAGCTGGAGGAACAGCTCTTGAGGAGGGAAGGGGATATGCAAAAAGAAGCCTATGCGGAGGTCTGGCCTCATTGCCCTCAGCATCTTCGGCACCAACTGCAACTGGTAATCGTGCACCCAAACAGTCGCTCCCGGCGCGGCGGCTTCGGCCACGGCTCGCGCGTACCGGTCGTTGACCGACACGTAGGCGTACCACCACTCCCGGTGGAACGCCGGGCTTCGAACCGCGTCGTGGTACAGCGGCCACAGGGTGGCATTGGAAAACCCGAGGTAAAACTCCTCGAACTCGGCATCGTCGAGGGGCACGGGACGCAGCTCGATCCCCGCGTGCTGCGCAGGCACGATCATCTCAACACCACCGCCTGGCCAACCGATCCACATAACCGGCCGGCCTGCCAACGCCGGTGTCAGTGCCGAGACCAGGCCGCCGGGGCTCAAATCCCAATGCATCTCCCCGTCGCGCTCCACCCGCCGGACCGGCAACCTGTTAGCCACCACGACCAACTGCGCTCCGCCCGGCCCACTGCTCGGCTCACCGCGACTATCCATCACAGGACCCTACCCAGACGAAACGGGCGCAGTACCCTTATCCCCGTGAGCAGCCTCTGCGGCGGTACCATAAGGATCTCGGGACTAAGATCGCTGGCTTGCCCGTAAAGCAGTTGCCCAATGGACTTGCCGTGCCCAATATTAGGCAGCAAATAATCAGTGACCTCAGCCGCGCACCGGACGAGTCCCTGTTCGCTCTTGACTATGACGGCACGCTTGCCCCTATTGCGTCTCGACCGGAGTACGGCCGTCCCGCCCGGGGCACTCTCGAGGTGCTCACTGCTCTTGCCTCGCGCGGCGCGACCATAGCGCTTGTCACCGGCAGAGAAGCCGCCGCACTGCTACGCGTAAGCGGGCTGGCGAAAGTCCCGAGGTTGAGAGTGTTTGCATTATATGGTGCACAACGTTGGTACGAGGGTGAGACTGACTCGGAGCCTGTTGCGGACGAGTGGGATCAGGTACGGTCCTTTCTGAGCACGATAATTAGACCTTCAACCGGGTTGTGGGTTGAGGACAAGGGCCCGTCGCTAGCTGTGCACGCTCGGGGCGTAGAGGGCCCCAGCGCCGCCTTGGCAGAGCTACGGCCGGCGATCGAAGCCTTCGTGGGGCCCCTCGGACTGGAAGTGCACCCTGGTCGAGCGGTCGTGGAAATCCGGTTGTCAGAGTTTGATAAAGGTCGAGTTCTTCACGATCTTGTTGGAGATGTCGGTGCATCCGCTGTGCTGGTGGCCGGCGATGACGTCGGTGACCTCGCCGCCTTTCGTGCGGCCAGATCCTTTCGTTCGGAGACAAGAGCCATGTGGACGGTGGGAATTGCTTCAGACGAGGCTCCTGAGGTGGCCCAGGGCGCTGACTTCAGCGTGGGATCTCCGGACGAATTAGTGGCGTTGTTGGCCGAAATTGCCAGCGCTACCGGTCGCCGCTGAGCCCCGCACCTGCGCACGGTCCTTGCCGGTCAGGCTCCGTCGTCATGTGATGTCCTCCGGTTCGCGCCCGCCCTCAGCCCGAGTTCCGGGGGCCGCCGGTCGGACGAGGCTGACGAGGTGCCGACCGGGCGCGGCCGCGATCTCGGGCGGTCTCGGTCGTCCCGGGCACCGTTCGGCGGTGGGAACAGCCACCCAGGAACTGAGCGCCTGGCCTGCCCGGTGGTCCTCCTCCTCGAGGTCAGCACCGAGAAGATCGTTCAAGCCGCAGATGCCGATGGTGCGCCGGACGAAGGGCGGGGCCGAGCGCACCGTCAAGGAACCTGCCTGTCGCCGGGCGAACTCCCGGGCCTGGGAAATGGTCCGAAGCGTCCTCGCGCTGACAAACTGGACCTCGCCCAGGTCAAGCACGAGAGCGGTGCGGCCGAGAGCGATGGCGCGTGCCAAGGTCCGGCGCAAGGTGTCGTCATTTGAGATGTCGTGCTCCCCTGCCAGCCAAACGACGCTGCGCTCTGGCTCAGGTGGCGCCCCCGGGACGGGGGCACGGTTGGAGGCTGCAAAGCACGAAGAACCGATGGGGACCATGGCGCCCTCCTACCTCAGGTGCTGCAACTGCCGCGTTACCAGGGTCCGGAGCACGCCCCCAGCCAGAACACGCTGGCCCGGCACGTCAGGGGTGTTGGTCGTGCCACCGCGATGCTACACCCGCTCGACGTCCCCGGCGCCCTACCAAGACGATGCCGCTCGAACGGGCTGACTGCCGAGCGGTTGTCGGCTCAGCCCAGAAGTCCCGCGCTGGACGAGCCCGTGCCTAGGCGGCAGCGGCCAGGGCATCCAAAAGGGTGGTAACCGAAGCGGTGGCGGCGCCCACGTAACGGTCGGCGGCCCCGTAAACGAGGTACAGGTCGTCGCCGGCTCGGTGCGCCCCCTGGACGAATATCACCTCATTGACGTCGCCGCTGCGTTCCCAGTCCAGCTCCGGCTCCAAGATGGGCTCGGGGAGGCGGCTGAGGACCTGGCCGGTGGCCGGGTCGAGCAAGGCGGCGAACGAGGCATAGGAGCCGTCACCACGCCGCTCGTGGAACAGGAGAAGAAGGCCGGCCTCGGTCGGCACTGGGGGAGCCCCGGCACCGACGCAGAACGCGCCCGGGCTCGGAGCCAGCAGGACATGCTGCTCCAGCTCAGCCATGTACGGGCCCCAATACGTGTTGTCCGCGTCCCAGAGGTCGTCGAGGCTGTCGAACACAGCCAAGTACATGTTGGGCCAGATCCGGTGCACGAGGGCCACCCGGCCGTCTTGCAACTCGAAGACCACCCCGTCTTTGTTCTCCACGCCCTCGGGGCCGAGAAGGCGGCCGCTCCCGTCTTTCAACCAGAAGCGCTCACCGTCCCAGCGCAGGCGGTGGGCACCGATGCGCCAGGGCCGGCGCTCTGCCGGCGGCAGCCACGTGTAGGTCAGCACGAGCTCGCCGGCCACCCATTGGGCCCTGGGGTCCTCAAAACATACCGCCCCGTCGGTGCCCGCCGGCACCAGCACATAGGCGAAGCGGTAGTCCAACCCGTCGGTCGAAGTGAACACCACGATGTCGGAGACGTAGTCCAAAAACCTGTCGACCAGGCCCGGCTTGAGCTCGAACTCGGGGTTGGCCCTGTAGCCATTGCGTACGGCCCGGGCGAACATGTGGTACACACCGTGCTGGTAGATCAGGCCGGCATTGAAGACCGGCCCATACCCAGGGGCCGATAGCGGCCCGGCCACAGGACGGTCGTGCAGGCGAGAGACAGGGTGCGAACGGACATCTGCGAACGTGCTCATACGAGGGACCCCGGGCGGCAAAGTGACAATTGTTCAATCGACGCCGATCTTGCCCGGCCTAAGCGCGTTATGCGCCAAGCCCCCAACTAGGGGAAAACTGTCCTACTGACGGCACCGCCGGTAGGAGGGGTAGGAGGGGCTCGGTGGCATAGGGCGGCCCCGAAGGCACCCAGGCTTAACCAGGTCTTATTGTTTGTCGCGGCTGCCCTCACAGTGAGGGAGCACGATAGCTGTGGACCTTTGGGACAAAAACAAAGCGAAAGGAACTTACCGTGAGCGCTGGGGTTGGTGATCCTCGAGTGCCGCGGGCGGAGCGACGGCACGGTCATGGGATATGGGTGGCGGCGGCTGCGGCCCTCAGTACAGGCGCCCTGTGCGCGGGGCTGCTGGCAACGGCGGTCCCGGCGTACGCCGACGTGACCAGCAACTACTACACCATCGGCCAAGGGACGTTGACCGGCGTCGTGGCCACGCCCGCTTCGGTGTCCCAAAACGCCTCCACCAACTTCGAGGTGGAGTTCACTGCGGGCACCTACCTGTCGGGGGCTGACGACAACTTCGTCTTGGTGCAGTCGTCCGAAGCCCTGGGGTCGGTCCCCACCAACATTTACATAGTCTCGGGGTCGTGCATCCAAAGCGGCACCGCCGGCACAGAGGGTGCCGGTACGGCGATAATCGAGGGTCTGACGATCGAGTTGGACAGCGGGTGCACCATCGACGCCGGGTCCCCTGTGCAGGTGTACTTCACCGCCGACGCCCCGTCGAGCACCGGTGAGTTCTACTTCACGGTCACCACTTCGGGCTCCGCTCTGGCCACGTCCAACGTCGTGGCGGTGGGCACTTCGGCAGGGACGCTGACGGCGTCGTCGTACAGTTACGGCGAGAGCACCACCTACACGATCAGCGGCATATCCTTGGGCGCGGTTACCTCGGGTAACAATACGGTCCTGCTCACGGCCGTCACCGTTGGCGGCACCGAAGCCCTCAGTTTCTTCAATGGCGCGGCCGGCTACAACGTGAGCTTCACGCCCTCCGGCGGTAGCGCCATATCGGACCCGGTCGAGGCGGCGACCGTAAGCGGCAACACAGTGAGCCTGTCGGTGGCGACCCCGCTCCTAGACGGTGACGTCCTCTCGGTCACGGCGCTCGGGACCAACCCCCCGGCCAGCACCTCGACGCAGGCCAATGCCATAGATGTCGAGGTCGGCAACGCTCCTCCTCAGCTGACCAGCACCATCACCTTCGGTACGTCGGTCAGCGACGTCACCTTGTCTGTTTCGACCACCGCGGCGGGGACAACGGCGACCTATACCCTCGGGTCCCGGGCCACGACGGGCGTGGGCATCGGCGGGGACATCCTGCTCAGCGAAACGGCGGGACCGACCAATTTCAGCACTGCCACCAGTGCCGAGGTGCAGGACACGACGCAGGGTTGGACCTACGCGGCCACCGCGCCAACACTGACAGACGGGTCGGCCACCATCCTGGTCAACGACACCATCAATGCCGGGGACTTCATAACCGTCACCCTGGCCCACGTGACCAACCCGCCGGCCAGCACCATCAGCGACTTCAAGGTGTCCACCACCGGCGACGAAGTGCCGGCTGAGGCCCCGGTCTACTCCATCGGCAGCGGCACCGGCACCAGCTCCGGGACGGTGGTCAGCGTCAGCCCGTCGACGACCAGCGCCGTGGCCACCTACAGAATTTCCGGCGTCTATGCCAGCGCGGCGATGGTCGCAGGCGCGAGCACGATAACTATCGAAGGGCCGGCCGGGACGATCTTTCCCGGTACGCCTGGCTTTTACGACATCGAGGACGCCACCACGGTCTCTGGCTCAGGCACCGTCGGTACGGTCGTGAGCGGCGGTGGCACCGACGACGTGGTCATAACGGTCCCCGACAGCATCAGCTCCGGCGACCTCCTGAGCTTGAACATCGAAGACGCCATCAACCCGAGCACCGCTTCCAGCTACTACGCCATAACTCTTCTAGGCAACGTGACGGGGTCGGCGAGCGTGACCACCACCTCGGCCCCCGCACCCCCGCCGACCGCCCCCCAGCCCGCCGTGACCGCGCTTACGAGCACAGCGGTCGTGGCAAAGCGCGCCGTCAACTTGGAACTGCACTGCACCACGGCCAAGTGCGCCGGCGTCATAACCCTGGTCGATATAAAGACAGAGCTGGGGCATGGCAAGTACGACCTCGGCGCCGGCCAGACGGGTTACACCACAGTGGGACTTTTCCCCCAGGTCCTACCTCTCCTGGCCGGCGCCAAGGACCACACCATCAACGCCAC
>PMWT01000026.1 GCA_003166025.1 Acidimicrobiaceae bacterium
GCTCAACTGAAAGGATAATCCGACGTCGCCGAATGGCTGGAGAGCCTCGGTCCGGCGAGGCGTCATTGCGTCGTGAAGTTGGGATTCGTTGGTACGGTCGACCTCACCACCAAAGCCCGCCTCGATGAGGTGCTCGAAAGCCAGGACCTTCTCGCCGCCCTCGAGACCTGGGACCTCCGAACAGACCTAGCGGTGTTGCCGAGCGATACGGACTTTGCGGATCTGGGGCTCGGGGGGTTCGTTTCAACGACTGTTGACGAGCTTCGGTCGCTGGCGCAGGGTGACGGGGCCGACGCGATCGGCGCCCAGGACGCCCTGAGCCTCCTTTTTCGTCTTGCGAGGTCAAGGCCATGAGGATCCATCGCATCAAGCTCGAGAATTACCGTGGCGTCGCCGCAACGGAGATAAGGTTCCTGACCGATGGTGTCACGATCGTCGAGGGACCGAACGAGGTTGGCAAGACGAGCCTCGTCGAGGCCATCGACCTAATCCTCAAGTACCCAGACAGCACCGATAAAGCGGCGGTCCGAGTGGTCCGTCCCGTCCACATCGATGCCATTCCAAGCGTTGAACTCGAGTGGTTCTCCTGGGGTTTCTATGGGCGAGTTCTAAATCGGATATGCGGATCCGACGTTGTGGCATAAGGGGTTCGGCCCCGCTGGACGCCTGATTTTCTGGTGTGCGAGTTGTAGCTGGCGGCGGATGTCCGGACCGACGGTGAGCGAACCGCTGCCGTAGTAGCTCGGCCCAAGCAAGTTCCCGACCCGGAGCACCCCTGGGGGGTGCTCCGGAATGGGGGGGACGCAGCCATCACCCCCTGCGTCGCTCACGCCCCTCCCGCCGTGGCGGGACAAGTCGGGATGGCGCGTGCGTGTGTGATGGGCCCCGCTGGTTGGCGTCTCGGACCAAGCCGGCCGGAACGGGGGTATGCGCGGCGCGCACAGGCCCCGCTCGTAGTTTCGGTGGTTCCTACGCCAACCGATCTACGAGGTGGACACTGTGTGCGCCACGACTGTATTCAACAAGATCGCGGCGCCTCTGCGCGTCACGGTCACCGATGTTGTCTTCGAGGGAGACATCCTGGTGCTTTGCATAAGGGCGGCACGCCGCCGTCTGCGCTGCGTGTGCGGATGGTCGACCCCGTCCAGCTATGACAGTTCGCGGCGCCGGTGGCGGCATCTCGATATCGCGGGAACGAAAGTGTTCCTGGAAGCGCCGGTCCGGCGCCTGGCGTGCGGGGCGTGCCAGCGGGTCGTGACCGAGGACGTCGACTGGGCCCGTCACGGCGCCCGCCACACCCGCCTATTCGACAACGTGGTGGCGTGGTGGTGTCAGCGAGCCGATCGCACCAGCGTCGCCGAGTTCTGGCGCTGTGATTGGGCGACGGTCACCGCGATCGCCGGGCGGGTAGTGGCCGACAACCTCGGCGACGGCCGCTTCGAAGGCCTGACCCGTACCGGCGTCGACGAGATCTCATGGTCCAAAGGACACCGCTACGTGACCGTGGTCGTCGACCAGACGAGCGGGAACGTGATCTGGGTGGGCGACGGAAAGAACGCCGAGGTGCTCGGCGAGTTCTACACCCTGCTCGGCGTGGACCGCTGCGCCCTCCTGACCGCGGTGTCAATGGACATGGGCCGGGCGTTCGCCGCGGCCACCCGGGCGCATACCACGGCCACCATCTGCTGGGATCCTTTCCATGTGGTGAAGCTGTTGAACAAAGCGGTCACCGATACCGTGCGGTGGTCGAGACTGACGCGGGGTGCCCTGGCCATGACCACACGCGAGGCGACCGATCTGCGCTGGGCGATGCTCAAGAAACCGAAAGACCTGACCCTCGACCAGGCCGCCATTTTGGACCGGCACCGCAAAGCCGGCCACGCCTGCTGGCGGGCCCAGCAGCTCAAGGAGGACTTCCGCGGTCTCTACCAGCTCACCGAGCGGGCCGACGCCGGCGCCTACCTGGACCGCTGGCTGGCCCGGACCTGCCGCTGCCGGATCGCCCCCATGGTCAAAGCGGCCCGCCTGGTCCGCGAGCAACGCGCCGGGATCCTCGCTTCGGTCGAGCTCGGCCTGTCGAACTCGCGGCTCGAGGGCACCAACAGCAAAATCCGGGTCATCAACCACCGCGGCTACGGGCATCACAGCGTAAAAACCCTCACCGCCATGATCTACCTGTGCTGCTCCGGCATCGAAATCGACCTGCCCTGGTGAACCGCCCACCATCCAACCGCAACGATCACACCAGCCACGCGAACCGTTTGTGAACCGCCTGCGCGCTCACCCCGAGCGCGTCGGCGATCCCAGCCCACGTGACCCCTCTGCGCCGGGCTCGCCCGACCTGGCTCAACAGTTCCTCATCGACCAGAGCCTGCAACTGGCGTACTGCTTCCAGGGCCGACAGCGGATCGGCATCCAGGACCGTCAACAAATCCCGCAGCTCTTCACGTCTCGACATCCCCGCATTGTCCCAGACACCCGAGCCCGCCGAGCAGACACGGCCAGCCAACACCGTCGGCGCGACCGAGCCTTGCCCCCAAAGACAAAACGCCTCCTAGACGAACCCGTGTTCGAGTTACCCACCCACA
>PMWT01000119.1 GCA_003166025.1 Acidimicrobiaceae bacterium
CCCCAGCGGGAGCACCGGCCCCACAGGCTGCACCGGGACGAGCGGAGGTTTGCGCGGCGAACCACAGCGCAGCCAGGCGCCTCAGCCGTGCACGCTTGGCCGGGCCGACCGCCTCCGCCGGCACTCCGAACGCGGAGGACGAACGCGACTTCACCTCACAAAAGACATGCAGGCGGTCTCGGCGGGCCACGATGTCAAGCTCGCCCGCCCGGCAACGCCAGTTGCGCGCTAAGACCTCGTAACCCCGGGCCTCGTACCACGCCGCAGCCAGATCCTCGCCCGCCCGGCCCAGCGCACCGCGGTCGTCGCCGCGCCGGTCGGTGCCGCCTTGCCCCATGCCACCACCTTGCCAGGAGCCTGGGACGGTTACGNNCGGCGGGTAGACGGCTGCGCAGGCCTTTAGAGGTCCTTTTCGGGGAGCTCCTCGACGTTGACGTCCTTGAACGTCACTACGCGCACGCTGGAGACGAAACGAGCGGGGCGGTACATGTCCCACACCCAGGCGTCGGCCAACTTCACTTCGAAGTAGGTGCGGGGCCCCTCGCCCCGGGCCTCCATACGAACGTCGTTGGCCAGGTAGAAGCGCCTTTCCGTCTCCACTACATAGCGGAACATGGGCAGCACGGCCCGGTACTCCTGAAAAAGCGCCAGCTCGATCTCGGTCTCGTAACGTTCGAGGTCTTCCGCGCTCATGGCACTCCTCTCAGATGTGCTCCCACTGGCACCATCGTACGACGCGGAGAGGCTCTGTCCAGAGATCCAGACGGCTCGGTCCGCACCCTCTCAGTGGGCGAGGCGCTTCTCTTTGATCTTGGCCGCCTTGCCTACCCGGTCCCGCAGATAGTAAAGCTTGGCCCGCCTGACATCGCCCAGAGTGACGACCTCCACGCGCGCGATCGAGGGCGAGTGGACAGGCCATGTCCGCTCGACACCGACGCCCGAGCTCACCTTGCGCACGGTGAACGTCTCACGCACTCCGGACCCCTTACGAGCTATCACGGCCCCCTGGAAGGCCTGCACCCGCTCGCGGTTGCCCTCGACCACCCTCACGTGCACTCTTACGGTGTCCCCAGGGGAAAACTCGGGGACGTCGTCTCGCAAACTCTCACGGTCGATCAGGTCGGTCGGGCCCATAAACATAAGAGATTAGACGATCGAAGCCCCACTCCGCGAGCAGCGCCCGTTCAGCAGGCGAAAGCCCGCCCCGCGCCGCCACGAGGTCGGGCCGGCGCTCCAACGTCCGGGCCAGCGCGGCCGCCCTCCTCCACCGGGCGACACGCTCGTGATGGCCCGAGAGCAGCACCTCGGGCACTCCCCAGCCCCGGAACTCGGCCGGCCTCGTGTAATGCGGGTACTCGAGCAACCCGTCGGTGAAGCTTTCCTCCTCGCTCGAAGCCAGGTTGCCCATGACCCCGGGGACGAGGCGGGCCACCGCTTCGACAACCACGACGGCCGCCGCCTCCCCGCCCGCCAGGACGTAGTCCCCGATGCCCAGCTCACCGTCGACGAGGTGCTCGGCCACCCGCTCGTCAACGCCTTCGTAGCGCCCGCAGAGCAGGGAGAAGCCCTCGCCTTGGGCCAGCTCCCGGGCCATCGCCTGATCGAAGCGCCGGCCACCGGGGCCCAGCAGGTAGAGCGGCCGCACCGGGGCCGCCGCCTCGACGGCCGCAAAAACAGGCCCGGGCGCCAGCACCATGCCCGCCCCCCCACCAAACGGGCTGTCGTCGACACTGCGGTGGGGGTCGTTGGCCCCCGCGCGCAGGTCGTGGACGACGATGTCGATCGCCCCGCCCCGCCACGCCTTGCCCAGAAGGCTGGCCCCGCACCAGTTCGAGACCAGGTCCGGGAAGATGGTAAAAACCTCGGCTCTCATGACTACAGGTCGAACAGCCCCGCCGGCACCTCTACCGTGAGCCGGCCCGGCTCGGAGGCGACGACGAAACGAACGGGCACCAGCGCCCCGCTGTCCAGCACGAGCAGGTCACTGGCCGGGTTGGCTTCGACCGCCACGACGGTGCCCCGGCTCGGCCCGGAACGCTCGACAACTTCGGCCCCGATCAGCTCGTGAACGAACAACTCGCCCAACGCCGTGGACGCCGGCTCTGCCCGCAGCACGGACCCCGTCAGACCTTCAGCAGCTTCACGGCTGTCGATGCCGGCGAAGCGCACCAGCCAGCGCCCCCCCTTCGGGCCGCCGACGGGGCCGGGCACCAGCTGGGAGCTTTCCACCACTAGCTCGCGGCCGGCGCAGTCAAGGGCGCTCCCCGGTGCCAGGCGTTCGTCCAGCGTCGTCACCAGCACCACCACCACCTCGCCCCGTAGCCCGTGGGGCCGGGCGACGCGGCCCACTTCCAGCAACACGGCGGTCAGTCCGCTATGTCGACGAAAACCTCTTCACCGTCGCGCGCCGCGGCCGCCCGGGTAACGGCGCGGATGGCCTGCGCGGTGCGGCCCCGGCGTCCGATAACCCGGCCCACGTCACCCGGCGCCACCTGCAATAACAGGCGCATGGGCTGCCCTCCGCCCCCTCCGGTCGTCTCCACCCCGACCGCGTCCGGCTCGTCGACTATGTGGCGGGCCAAGTAAGCGAGCACAGCGCTCGCCGTCCCGCCTGGGGCCCGGTTATAGGGGTCTGCTTCTGATGGCTCGCTCGAGGCGCGGTTGTAGGGGTCGCTCACCGATGGCTCACTTCGACTTGTCCGCGGGCGCCGCCGGCGCCGCCTTGGGCAGGCGAATAGGGGCGGCCTCCATAAGACCGGCACCGGCCAGCAGACGCCGGACCCGGTCGGTGGGCTGGGCGCCCTGGCTCAGCCACTTGGTTACCCGGTCCGCCTTCAAGACGACCTTGTTCTGCGCTTCGCGGGGGGCGTAACTGCCCACGATCTCGATGAAACGGCCGTCACGGGGCGAACGGCTGTCCGCCGCCACCACCCGGTAGGTCGGCTGCTTGGTCTTGCCCATCCGCATCAGGCGGAGCTTGACTGCCATGTCGTTTGCTTTCGTTCCCTTGTTCAGGAGCGGGCGGGGGATGGAGATTCCCCACCTCAACTGCCAGTGGACCCGCTCAGTCTAGGCGAGCCGAGACCACCGCGGGGCCCAGGCGCCGGGCGCAGGCGTCAACGACGCTTCTTGCGCTTGGCGGCAGCTTTCTTGCCGGTGCTCCGGCGTGAGATCCCGGCCAGGCCGGGGACCGTGCGCATGTAGGCCTGGACCTGCTTGAAACGGTCGAGAAGATCGTTGACGGCCTGTACCGACGTCCCCGACCCGGCGGCGATACGCGTCCGGCGGGAGCCGTTTATCAGTGACGGGTCGGCCCGCTCGGCCGGGGTCATGGAGTGGATTATCGCCTCCACCGGCTTCAGCATCCCGTCGTCTAACTCCATATTGCGCACTTCTTTGGGGACCATCGGGAGCATCCCGATCAGGCCCGAGAGCGGGCCCATTTTCTTCACGGCCTGCAGCTGCTCCAGGAAGTCCTCCAACGTGAAACGGCCCTCGGCCATCCGGGCCACGGCCTTTTCGGCGTCGTCGCGCTTTATGGCGGTCTCAGCCCGGTCGATCAGCGTGAGCACGTCGCCCATGCCCAGGATCCGCCCGGCCATGCGGTCGGGATGGAAGAGCTCGAAGTCCTCCAGCTTCTCGCCGGTGGAGGCGAAGGCGATGGGCTTGCCCACCACCTCCTTCACCGAAAGCGCCGCGCCGCCCCGGGCGTCACCATCGACCTTGGTGAGGATGACCCCGTCCAGCTGCAGCGTCTTGTGGAACGCCTCTGCCGTCGTCACCGCGTCCTGGCCCGTCATGGCGTCGATGACCAGGAACGTGTAGTGGGGCTGGACCGTCTCGGAGATCTCCCGGACCTGGTCCATCATGTCCGTGTCGATGTGGAGGCGCCCGGCCGTGTCGACAATGAGGACGTCGCGGCCCACGCGCACCGCTTCGGCCAGGCCCTTTTTGGCCACCATCACCGGACTGGAGTCCTCGGAGAAAACGGGTACGCCGACCTGACGGCCGAGGACGCGCAACTGCTCAACGGCGGCGGGCCGCTGCAGGTCGGCCGCCACTAGCAGCGGGTTGCGGCCCTGCTGCTTGAACCAGCGGGCCAGCTTGGCGGCGTTGGTCGTCTTGCCTGCGCCCTGCAGGCCCGCCAGCAGCACGACGGTGGGAGGACGCGGCGCGTATGTCAACCGCAACGCCGTCCCCCCCAGGATGCGCACCAGCTCGTTGTGGACGGCCTTCACAACTTGCTGGCCAGGGCTGAGGCTGACGGAGAGTTCCGCTCCCACCAGTTCGGCCCGCAGCCGGCTGATCACATCACGCACTACCAGCAGGTTGACGTCGGCCTGGAGCAAAGCCATGCGGATCTCCCGCAGCGCTTCGTCGACGTCCTCGGGGCTGAGCCGGCCCCGGCCGCGCAGGCGCGTGAAAATCCCGTCCAGCCGGTCGGACAGGGCCTCGAACATCAGCGGGCCATGCTACTGGCTGCGCCCGGGCACTAACCTGCCCGTGATGAAAGCTGCCCTCCCTACAGGCGCAGACAAGCAGACCGCCGTCCGCCACATGTTCGACGCCATCGCCGAGCGCTACGAACTGGTGAACGGGATCGTCGCCATGGGCCTGGACACCGGTTGGCGTCGCCGGTGCATCGAAGCCCTGGACCTGCCCCCCGGCTCGCTGGTGCTCGACGTGGCGTGCGGTACGGGCGACCTGTGCCGGGGGCTGGCTCGGGCCGGTTACCAGCGGGTGGGGGTGGACCTGTCCCCGGGCATGCTCTCCCACGCCCGGACCACCGCCCCCCTGGTGCTGGGCGACGCCCTGCACGCCCCCTTCCGCCCAGACTGCTTCGACGGCGTGGTCAGCGGTTTCGCCCTGCGCAATGTCGTTGACCTGGCCTCGCTCTTCTCTGAGCTCGCCCGTCTCACCCGCCCCGGCGGGCGCATCTCGCTTTTGGACCTCGGCGCTCCAGAGGCGCCCCTCCTGCGGGCGGGCCACCGCATCTGGTGCGATTACGGCGTCCCCCTGGTGGGCTCCGTCCTGTCCGACGGCGCCGCCTACCGGTACCTGCCCCGCAGCCTCGCCTACCTGCCCCCGGCCGCGGAGATGGTGCACCTGCTGGAACTGGCTGGTTTCCAGGCCGTCCAGCACGCTCCGCTCTCCGGCGGCATCAGCCAGCTGTACATCGCCACTCGGGGGGCGAGGAGCGGGCCCTCATGACCGTGGCTTCGCCCCGGCCGGCCGGTGCCGCAGTCGGCTTCGAGGCGGCCCGGGAGCTGTGCGCCGTCACGGTGATGGTCGGGCCTGAGCTGCTGGGCGACATCGTCCGGGCCGGCGGCCGGCCCGGGTCCCGTCTGTGGAGCCAGGGCGAAACGTCGCTACTCGGCCGGGGCGAGGCTCTCCGGCTCGCTCTGCCCGCCGGTTGGGCCCGTCCGGACCACGTCTCGCTCGTCGGCGAAGCTCTGGACCTCATCGGGACCGACGACCCCATAATGGCCCCCGGGACCGGGCCAGTGGCGATGGGCGCGCTCCCGTTCGACCCGGGCTGTGCCGGTCACCTAGTGGTGCCCCGCCTGCTCGTCGTGGCCCGGGACGGTCACGCCTGGGCCACGCTTACCGGCCCCGGCCCCTTGGCGCCTTCGGCCGCCGAGGCCCGAGAGGCCGTCGAACAGGAGCTGGCCCAGCTGCGTAGCCAGGTAGAAGAGGACTGCCGCGTCCAGTCCCTGCCCGACCGCTTCGAGCTCTCCGCGCACATGCCGCACGTCGATTGGAAGGTCCTGGTGGCTCGGGCAGTGGCGGAAATGGAAAAGGGCGCCTTCACCAAGGTGGTCCTCGCCCGACGCGTCGACGTCGTCGCCAATCGGCCGTTCGTGCTGCCCGAGGCTTTGTCGCGCCTGGCCACCCTCTACCCGTCGTGCGCCGTGTTCCACGTCGAGGGCTTCATCGGCGCCAGCCCCGAGACCCTCCTGCGCCGGACCGGCCACGAAGTCGTCAGCCACCCCCTGGCCGGGACCGTGGCGAGGAGCGGAGACTCCGCCACAGACGCCGCCCTGCTGGCCGGTCTTATGGCGTCGGGCAAGGACCGCCACGAGCACCAGCTGGTTGTGGACGAGATCGCCGCCAGGCTCCGTCCCCTGTGCCGGCAACTGGACGTCCCGGCAGTACCGTCGGTACTGGCATTGCGCAACGTCTCGCACCTCGGCACGGAGCTGCGGGGGACGCTGCTGAACGGCGGTGCCTCCAGCCTGGCCCTGGCCGCTCTGCTCCAGCCCACGCCCGCCGTCGGAGGCCTGCCCACCGAGGCGGCCGTGTCCTGGCAGCGAGAAAACGAAGGCTTCGACCGCGGTACCTACGCCGGGCCCGTCGGGTGGGTGGACGGGCGCGGGGACGGCGAGTGGGCCCTCGGCCTGCGCAGCGCCGATGTGTCGGGGCGCAACGCCGCTCTCTATGCCGGCAACGGCATCGTGGCCGGCTCGGTCCCCGACGCCGAACTAGCCGAGACGCAGCTGAAACTGCAAGCCCTGCTGGCCGCCCTGGTGCGCCCCTGAGCCAGCCGGCCCGACGCCGTCGTTGACCTCGCCCTCGGGCCTGCCCCTGGCTCGGCCGTAGTGCGCATGATCGGCCTAGGGGACCAGGGCCGAGACGGCGGCCTCCACCGCGGCGTAGAGGCGCCCGTGCACGGCCACGTTGTCGGCCCTGTCCGTCTTCACGATCAACACCCGCACGCCTTTGCCGGCCTCGGGGCTACGTAGGGCACTGACCAAGCGGCCCATGTCCCCCACCTCCTCGGCGTGGGCACCGTAGGCCCGGGCCACTGCGGCTATATCGGCGCCCTGCGGCGTGCCCCACATCCGCTCGAAGCGCTCCCGAGGCTGAGTGCCGGCCTGGGCCAGGAAGTTGAAGATCCCCCCGCCTTCGTTGTCCACGACGACAACGTCAAGATCGGGCCCGCCCCCGTCCCGCCCACCCACCAGGAGCGCCCCCGCGTCGTACAGGAACGCCAGGTCGCCCAACAGGGCGACGACGCCACCACGAGGACCGGCGGCAGCCACGCCTAGTGCCGTGGAGAGCACTCCATCGATGCCGTTTGCACCCCGGTTGGCCAGCACCCGGGCCCCCGCCCGGGGCCTGCTCCACGACTCGACGTCCCGGACCGGCATCGACGACGACACGACGACGCTGGCACCGTCCGGCACCGCCTCCAACAACGAACGGGCCACGCCCGGCTCGGTCATGCCGTCCTCGGCCCTTAGGGCCTTGTCGATGGCTGCTTGAGCACGCTCCTCGGCGTCGGACCAAGCTCTTGCCCACGCGTGGCGTCCTGCTGGGACGGCTCCCGCGACCGCCCGGCAGACCGCTTCGGGACTGGCCACCACCACCTCGGTGGGCAGGTGGTCGGGGGCGGCCCACGCGCCCCAGGGGTCGACCAGCACCTGTTGGCAACGCAGGCTCGCCAGCCATTCGTTCACGACCCGGGACGCCCACGGCGCGCCCAGGCGCAGTACGACTGCCGGTTGCCACGCCGCCGCCAGCCGGGTCCTTAGCAGGGCATCGGCCGCAGACACGGCCCCCGGGAGCCGGCACCCGCTGGGAGGACTGGCGAGGACCGGCCAACCCGCCGCCCGGGCCAGTTGCCAAACGGCGTCGGGACTGCCAGCTCCGACGCCGGCCACGATCAGGCCTCGCTCCCCCGCCCCGACCAGAAGGTCCACCACCTCCCGGGGCGGCACGAGCTCCCGAGGACGGGCCACCTGGTGCCATGGGGCCCCACCGGCCCGGCCCTGAGGGCGGGCCGCGAATGCCTCGCCCGACCCGATGAGGGGCTCGCGGAAAGCCAGGTTCAGGTGCACCGGTCCGGGCCGCCGCGCCCCGCCCCGAGCCTCGGCCACCGACCGGGAAGCCAGCGAGCGCCAGGTCCCCGCCGCCTCTGGCCCCGGCACACCGGGGGCTGCTTCCCAGCGCACGGCGTCACCATAGAGACCGACCTGTTGCACGGTCTGAGGTGCACCGCAGTCCTGGAGTTCAGGGGGGCGGTCGGCCGTCACCGCCAGCATGGGCACCCCGGCATGGTGAGCCTCGACCACCGCCGGGTGAAGCTCGACTGCGGCTGTGCCGCTGGTGGTGACCACGGGCGCCGGCATCCCCGTGACCAGGCCCAGCCCCAAGGCGAAGTAGGCCGCCGAGCGCTCGTCCAGCACTGAGTGCGCCCGCAGGGCGCCCTGTTCGGCGGCCTCCGCCACGGCGATCAGCAGGGGCGTCGAGCGCGACCCGGGGCACGCCACGACATCGGTCACGCCGGCCCTCACCCACTCGTCGACCAGCACGGCGGCGAACGCCGCCTGGACGTCCTGGGCCAGAGGCCGCCCCGCCTGCGGCGAAGGCTGACCGGTGCCCGGTGACGGTTGGCCTGTCTGGGTCGAACGCTCGGCTGTCATTGGGGCAAGATCACTCAGTGGCAGCGTACATGGGCCTCTCCGCCCGCTTCATAGACGGCGACGGCAAGGGCTACGGGGGCGATGGTGCCAGGACCGATGGCCGGGAAGGAACGGGACCGGCGCCCCTGGTGCTGCTCCACGGTTTCACCCAGAGCGGGGCCTCGTGGGCGCCGATGGTCGATGCTCTGGCCGGCCGGGCGGCCCCCCTTGTGCTGCCGGACGCGCCCGGCCATGGTGGGTCGGCGCACATCGAGGCCAACCTGTGGGCTACGGCCGACCTCCTGGCCGGTCTCGTGCCTGGCGCGGCATCCTGGGCCGGGTACTCGATGGGTGGTCGCGCCGCCCTGCACGTCGCCCTGGCCCATCCCGAGAAAGTGGCCCGGCTCGTCCTTATCAGCACCAGCGCCGGGATCGAGGACCAGGCCGCCCGGAGCGCCCGTCAAGCGGCAGACGAGGACCTCGCCAAGCGGGTCGAGGTCGAAGGGGTCGAGAGCTTTCTCAACTTCTGGATGTCCCAGCCCCTGTTCGCGACGTTGAGCCCCGAGCAGGCCGGGCACGAGGCCCGCATGGTCAATACCCCCGCCGGTTTGGCCTCCAGCCTGCGCCTGGCCGGACAGGGCGCTCAGGAGCCCCTGTGGGCCCGGCTGGCGGAGCTGGGCCGGCGGGAGTTACCGGTCCTGCTCCTCGCCGGTGAGCGTGATGGCCGCTACGTCGACCAGGCCCGGCGCATCGCCGCCACCATCGGCCCTTCCGCCTCGGTGCATGTGCTGGCCGGGGCCGGCCACGCCTGCCACCTCGAGTGCCCGGCCGAGGTGGCCGAGGTCATGGTTGCGTTCCTTAGCCCGGGCCGAGCAGGGCCGACGAACAGGCGCCACCGTCAACACTAAGGGTGACCGATTTCCTACTTTGTGTGGTATCGCGCGCCGATAACCCGAGGGTGGAGCCCAGAGACAACCCTCAGCCCTTCCGGAGGCAACTCGGCCCGTCGGTGAGCATGAGCTTGGAGACCTTTTTCAGCCCCGAACTTGATGGGGCCCACCGTCCATGGAGATGAGCCCCGACCAGGCCATGGCGGCTCGGGGCACGACGTCTGGCGGACCACAGCCATGCGATAACCGGCGGTTCTGCCTGGTTGCCGTCCTCTTCGGACTTCTCACCTTGGCGTTCCTGGTTTGCATGGTCGTCCTGGCGGGACGGCGCACGACCTACGTCGCCGACAACGTCGCCCAACTGGTCGCCGGAGCCATGGCGACGGCAATGTGCGCCGTGGCCGCTCGGCGCCGAAAGCAACGTTGGACGGGGTGGGCTCTTCTGGCCGGCTCCCTCTTGGTCGCTGTATGTGGGAACGCGATCTGGATCTACTACAACGTCATCTTGAGCGGCGGGGTGGTCAGGTCGTCGACAGTGGGTGATATCTGCGCCGCTATTGCCATCCCTCTGGCGATCGGCGCAGTGTTGACCTTCCCGGACGCTTTAGGCACGGTCGGGTCACGCCTTCGCGGGGTCCTCGATGCTCTGCTGATCCTGACGGGAATGTTCTTCATCAGTTGGGCACTCGTGCTGCGCCCGGTGCAACAGCACACCTCGGGCGCAGTAGCCGTCGAGATGCTCAGCCTGGGCTACCCGCTGAGCGGCATGGTCGTCGCGTCGCTGGTCATCATCTTGGCCACCCGAGCCTCGAGCAAGCGCAGAGCGAGCCTGGGCCTGGTCTCGGCGGGCCTGCTCTGGATCACCGGGGCGGACTGCGCCTTCTCCTATTTGACGGCCCTGCACCGCTATGGCATCGGCAACACGACCGACATCGGGTGGGTGCTCGGGTACTTCCTGATCGCCCTGGGCGCCCTGTGGGCATACGACCACCCGATGGGCGAAGCGGCCAAAACTGGCCGCCCGACCCTGCGGGCCCTGGTCGGGCCCAACCTTCCCCTCCTCGGCGTCATCGTGGTGGCCGCCTGGCAGGTCTCTGGCCATCACTCGATGGACCGGCTATCCCAGATCAGCTTCATAGCGGTGATCTTGACGATGTCGGCCCGTCAGCTCCTGGTCCTTGTCGACTATTTCACTCTCAGCCACCAGCTCGAGGTCAAGGTCGAGGAGCGCACTTTAGAGCTGAAGCACCAGGCATATCACGACGGTCTCACCGGTCTCGCCAACCGGGCACTGTTCAACCGCTATCTGGGCGACGCCATCGAGGAACGCGGCGGTACGTGCACGGGGCTGGTCGTGTTCTTGATCGACCTCCACAACTTCAAACACGTCAACGACCTTCATGGCCACCAGGTCGGAGATGAGCTCCTGCGCCTGGTAGCACGAAGGCTGGAGTCGGTCTTGGGGGGCGCCGGCTCTGTCGCCCGGGTCGGCGGCGATGAGTTTGGGGTACTACTGCTAGGCCAGCGCGCCCAGAACAAGCATGTGGCGCGCCTGGTGGGCGCGGCATTGGGGCAGCCGTTCGCCATAGGTCAGACGAGCCTGGCCATCGCCACAGCCATGGGTGTCGTCGCCGGGGGGCTCGAGCAGACCTGCGGCGACGACCTCTTGCGCGACGCCGGTTTGGCCCTGAGCATCGCCAAGACAAAGGGCGGAGAATGTTGTGAGGTCTTCTCACCCTTGATGCAGTCGTCGGTCCTCGAAGCGCTGAGGACCGAGCAGGACATGCGCCGCGCCCTGGAACGTGAGGAGTTCGTCGTCTACTACCAACCGGTCGTCGACCTGGGCACGGGCACGGTCCAGGGGCTCGAGGCCCTCGTGCGCTGGGAGCATCCAGAGCGTGGCTTCATCGGTCCCGACGAGTTCATCCCGGTGGCAGAAGCAACGGGGATCATCGGCGCCATCGGGGCGTGGGTCCTCGGGCAGGCCTGTCGGGACATCGCCGCCCTGGGCAACCGCTGGCCCCCACTTTGGGTAAGCGTGAACGTCTCGGCCGTCCAGCTCGAGGACGAAAATCTGGTGGCCACGGTTTCCCAAGCGCTCGAGACGTCCGGGCTCGACGCGTCCCGACTGGCTCTCGAAGTCACCGAGACGGTGATCATGAACGACGTCCCTCGAGCGGTCCGGGTCCTGACGGCGTTACGCAAGGTCGGCCTCAAGATAGCGATCGACGACTTCGGCACGGGCTACTCCTCGCTTGGTGCCTTGCGCTACCTACCCGTCGACACTCTGAAGATCGACAGGTCGTTCGTGACCGATCTGGCCCGCGACCGAGCCTCCTCGGACCTGACTCGCCGCACCTTGCAGCTGGCCGCCGACTTCCATCTCCACACCGTGGCCGAGGGCGTCGAGGAAGTGGGGCAACTCGAGATCCTGCGCAACTTCGGCTGTGACGCGGTACAGGGTTTCCTTTTCGCCCGGCCTCAGCCCATGGCCGAGATCATCAAGCTGCTTGCTAGTGGCCGTAAGCTGCCCGAGCAGGCGGCGATGCCCGCGGCCACCGCCACCAGAGCCCTGGTCTCGACATGCACCGAGCGCCTTCGGATGGGCGCCAGGGCCCAGGTCTCGTCAGCCTTGACCGGATCCCGACACGCCGGGCCCGGCGCCACTGCTCAGTGCGGAGATGATCATGCCAGCAAACCTCGCTAAGGCTTCGAAGCTCGCCTGGTGGCGCGGCGCTCGTGGCGGTGCGAGCCGCCATCGGGCGTGGCTGGCGGTCACCGCCTTGGTGGTCGCTCTCGGCGCCATCGCTTCGGTATTGATGTCAACCTCGATGGCTATCGGCAATGCTTCCAGGTCACGCCAGAGCTTCGTCTCGTCATCTACGGCCATTGCCGCCACGCTCCAGTTGGCGATCCTGCACGAACAGGACCTGATGAACAGCGCTGGCGGTTTCATCGCGGAAGACCCGTACGCGATGAACTTCGAGTTCGCCCAATGGGCGGTCACCGTGAACGCATTCGCGCGGTACCCGGACGTGATGGGGTTCGGTTACTCGGTCATCGTCACCGCGGAAGAGCTTCCTGTCTTCGCCTCCGTAGCCGAGTCTGCTCCCGTCGGGACCTTGGCGCAGAACGGAACTCTGGAGGTCGTTCCGCCGGGGAAGCGTTCCTACTACTGCCTCATACAGAATTGGGTATCGCGCAACCCCGACAACTTGCTCCCGGCTGGCGATGACCTGTGTGCTCCCGGCCCCGACCGGACGGCAATGATGGCCTCGCGCGACTCGGGAATAAGCACTTACATACCGTTGCGGGTTGCCGGCAGGACTTTCTTGAATTTCCTTTACCCGGTCTATCAGGGAGGCATCGTGCCGACGACGGTGCGGGGACGCCGCGCCGCCTTCCTCGGTTGGATGGGAATGGCGGTCATTCCCCAGATCGTGCTCAACCAGGCATTGCAGGGCCACCCCCACACCGCCGTGATGTTGCATTACCACGTCGGATCTTCGAGCGTGACGTTCCTAAGCGGCGAGTCCCCGGCCGGCGCCCAGTCGGCGACGATCAATCTGCACAACGGCTGGACGGTGACGACCTTCGGAGCCGTCTCTCCCCGCGGAGTGCTCGAAGATGGCGCCGCGCTGGCGCTCCTGGCCTACGGGACCGCCCTGAGCCTCCTAGCCGGGACGCTCATGTTCGTGCTGGGCACCGGGCGGGCCCGGGCGCTGCGGGTGGTGCACCAACAGACCACTGAGCTGCGTCACCAAGCCTTGCACGATGCCCTGACCGGGTTGCCGAACCGGGCCTTGATCATGGACCGCATGGACCAGCTCCTGGCCCGCAGCCGCAGGCAAGGCACGAGTGGTGCCGCCTTGTACGTCGACCTCGACGAGTTCAAGAACGTGAACGACACCCTGGGCCACGGGATGGGCGACCGCCTGCTGGTGGCCGTGTCGGACCGGCTGAAGAGCGCGCTTAGGGACGCCGACACCATCGGGCGGATGGGGGGCGACGAGTTCGTGGTCCTGGTCGACGGGACGGCGCTCGGCTCTGCCCCCGAGGTGGTGGCCGAGCGGCTCTTAGACGTCATGCGCCAGCCGTTCGTACTCGAGGGGACGACGATGCCGTTGATAGTAAATACCAGCATCGGGGTGGCCATCGGGGACCGGCCCAGTCCCGAGGACCTCCTGCGCGACGCCGACGTGGCTTTGTACCAAGCCAAAGCGGCGGGCAAGAACTGTTATGAGATCTTCGACTCGGAGATGCGCGCCGAAATCCAACAGCGCATCGAGACGGAGTTCGACCTGCGCTCGGCCCTCGCCGAGCATCAGTTCCGCCTCGTCTACCAGCCTATTTACAACCTCGAAGACCTCAGCATCGTCGGCGCCGAGGCCTTGCTGCGCTGGCAGCACCCCAGCCGGGGCCTGGTCCTGCCCGACGAGTTCATCCCCGTGCTCGAACAGAGCGGCCAGATCAGGGAGGTCGGCCGCTGGGTGGTCGGCCAGGCCTGTGCCCAGATGGCCACTTGGCACGGCCGAGGTGACACGCTCGACGTCTCGGTCAACCTCTCGGGCCGCCAGCTCGATGACGATGCCATCGTCGGCTACATCGCCGAGGCCCTGAAAACCAGTGGCCTGAGCCCCGCCTCGTTGATAATCGAGGTCCCCGAGACCGCCCTCATGAACCACGTTGACGCCACCGCCCGGCGGCTCCAAGCCATCAAGGACCTCGGCGTGAGGATCGCGGTCGACAACTTCGGCACCGGCTACTCCTCTCTCGCCTACCTTCATCGGCTCCCGGTGGACTGCCTCAAGATCGACCGGAGGTTCACCAGCGCCGTCACCACCTCACCGGAGTCCAAGGCGCTGGTGGGCACGCTCGTCCAACTCGGCAAAGACCTCGGCCTCAAGACGCTCGCCGAGGGTGTGGAAACCATCGGCCAGATGGACTACTGCCGGCTCGAGCAGGTGGAACAGGTACAGGGCTTCCTCTTTGCCCGGCCCCTCGAGCCGGAACTACTCGAGGCTCAGCTCCTTGCGCCCACCAGATCGCGCGGAACGAAGAGCGGTCAGGTGTTGTGTAACACTAAAGTGCCAGGCCCGCCGCCAACAGGACGCCCAGGGCCAACTGGGCTTTCCCTGTAGCGCCGAGGACGGGGATGAGAGCTCGTCCCTCGGCACCCGCGGCCACGGCCCGCCACGGGGGCACGATCATGACTGTCGCCCCGAGCCCGAGCGCCGCCCACGGCCGGCTGACGGCGACCGGGACGACGAGCACGACGGC
Source organism: Acidimicrobiaceae bacterium (assembly GCA_003166025.1). Taxonomy (GTDB): domain Bacteria; phylum Actinomycetota; class Acidimicrobiia; order Acidimicrobiales; family Palsa-688; genus Fen-671. The sequence goes on from PMWT01000119.1 coordinate 14,576, forward strand.
CACGGCCAGGCACAGCTCGTAGAAGTGCCGTGTGGCGGCCGGGCCCAGCCTCACGGCGAGGGTGTGCTTCCCGGCCGCGGTGTCCCCGGGGATGTCCCTCAGGTTGTTGACGACCAGGAGGGAAACCGCCAGGAGCCCGACGGGGAGGGCGGCAAGCACCTCGAGGGCGGTGAGCTCACCGGTCTGGACGTAAGCCGTCCCGACAGTGGCCACCAGGCCGAAGAAACAAAAGACGGCCAGCTCCCCCAGGCCGACGTACCCATAGGGCCGGGGCCCGCCGGTATAAAACCAAGCCGCCGCCACACAGGCGGCCCCCACGCCGACCAGCCACCAACCGGCTACGGCGGCCAGGGCCAAGCCGGCCGCACCGGCCACAACGAAAGCCGCCAGCGCCGCCCGCTTGACGGCAAAGGGGGTGGCCAGGCCCGAGGCGACCAGCCGCAGCGGCCCTACCCGGTCGGCGTCGGTGCCGCGCGTACCGTCGCTGTAATCGTTGGCGTAATTGACGCCCACCTGTAGGGACAGGGCCACCAAACCGGCCAGGACCGCTCGCCACCAGACGACGTCGCCGTAGGCCGCCGCCGCGCCGGTGCCCACCATGACGGGCACCACCGACGCCGGCAAAGTCCGAGGGCGCGCCCCCAGGGCCCAGGGGTGCGTCGGTGGCCTTTCCTGCTGCTGGCTCATGCTGGGGCAAACTAGCCAAGATGGCCGACCTCGTCGCGATAGACCTACCTGGCGGGCCCGCCTTTGTTGACGCACTAGTGCGGAGCTGGGAGGCGGGCGATGCCGTCGCCCCCCTCGACCGGCGCCTGGCCCCGCCCGCCCGGGCCGCATTGCTGGACGTCCTGCGCCCGGCGTGGGTCGTCGGGCCCGAAGGCCGCCGGCGCGGCGAGGACAGCCTGGCGGCGGCGGACGGCGATGCTCTGGTCATGGCTACCAGCGGGAGCACGGGCCAACCGAAAGGGGTCGTCCTGACTCACGACGCCGTGGCTGCCTCGGCGCGGGCCACCTCAGCCCGCCTCGGCGCCCGTCCCGACCGGCACCGTTGGCTGGCCTGCCTCCCCCTCAACCACATCGGCGGGCTGTCGGTACTGGCTCGGGCCCTGGTCACCGGGGCCCCCTTCGACGTCCTGGACGGTTTCGACGCCGCCAAAGTCAAGGCCGCGGCGGGCCCGGACGTCATGGTCTCCCTGGTCCCGAGCGCGCTGGCCCGGGTCAGAGGGGCAGTGTTCCATACCATCGTCCTGGGCGGTTCGGCGCCGCCCCCCTCGCTGCCGGACAACGTCGTCACCACCTACGGCATGACCGAGACGGGCAGCGGCCTGGTCTATGACGGAGTGCCTCTCGAGGGGGCGGAAGTGGCCATATCGCCCGCCGGCGAAGTCATGGTCCGCGGCCCCATGTTGATGAGGGCCTACCGGGACGGGACGGTCCCCTTCGATGCCGATGGTTGGTTCGCCACCGGTGACGGGGGCCACTTCGGTCCCGGCGGCAAGCTCGAGATCAGCGGCCGGCTGTCGGAAATGATCATCACGGGCGGCGAGAACGTCTGGCCGGTGGCCGTGGAGCGTATCCTGCGCCAGCACCCCGGCGTCAGCGACGTGGCCGTCGCCGGCCGCCCCGACCCCGAGTGGGGCGAGCGCGTGGTGGCATGGGTGGTGGCGGACCCGAGGGCGGGCGTACCCGCCCTGGACGACCTGCGGGCGCTGGTCCGGGAACAACTGGCCGCCTTCGCCGCCCCCCGGGAACTGGTCCTCGTCCCCTCGCTGCCGAGGACCTCGATCGGCAAGCTCAGGCGCGAGGAGCTATGACCCTGTCCCGGCTGACCCTG
>PMWT01000158.1 GCA_003166025.1 Acidimicrobiaceae bacterium
ACCCTGGTCCTCAGCCTTACGGTCGAAAACGTCGACTCGATGGTTATCTTAAGCCAGGCGTCCGGACGGTGCTCTGACCTGCGACTTTCCGCTGTGGACACTGTCGTCGACGGAGGTCATCTGCTGGGCCGAACAGGCTTTCTGAATTTTGTCTGAGATCAGCTTTCAAGGGGGCGGGAGTGCCGGGTAGCGGTCGTACGGTTTACGCCGATCGCCTCTGCCAGAGCAGTGCGCAGACGGCGGTTCTCGGCCTGGAGCTCACGGATGCGTTCGTGGGCGGCGGTAAGCCGGGCCCTGAGAGATGGGTCCGAGGCGCGTTGACGGTCGGGGACAATCCGGTCAAGCGAGGAACGTTGCCGTTGGCGTAGCCGTTCGATCTCAGCACGCAGGTGTGGTTGGGTGTAGAGCCAAGAGCGTGACACTCCCGCTTCCTTGGCGACAGTGTCAAAACTGATGGCATGCCCTGCAGAATCTAGGCGGCGCAGGGCTGACGCGGCTTGCTGCTGAGCCTGCTGTGAGCGCCGATGGGCGGCGGCTATGACGTGGTGCGAGTTGTCAGCCCGCATCATCGGCCCCGTCGTCTTGAGAGGCTTCTACTTCCAGGCTGGCTATGACCCGGTCGAGGTTGGTCAGGACCTGTCGGTTCATCTCGGCCACGCGTGCCTGGCCGCGGCGTTCGGCAGACGAGGCGATCCTGTGCACCTGCTCACGGTGCTTGTGGTGCTCAGGCAGGAACTCCACTGTGGTGAGGAACATCGGGCAAGTTAGGCAGGCGTTCGCGTGAGGGCAAGCTCTTTGCACCGGCAAGCCGCAAAAGCCGTTCGGCAAGGCCTGGGTCGCCCGGCCGAGCCGCTGCTTGGCCCAGGCCGCTTCGGACAACGCCCCGTCCTGTTCGATAGTGACGCTCTTGCCCGTGATGTCAACCTTGCGCGCGGCTTCCCAGTGCCGGCGGACGGTCGTGTCGTGCAAGCGGGCATAGTGTGCGGTCATTTCCGCCGAGTCGTGGTCGAGGAGACGGCGTACGACTTCTTGGGGCACGTCTCGGTTTATGAGCCTGGTTCCCAGTGTGTGGCGCCACTGGTGCGGTGTTAGGTGCACGGGCCGTCCTTGCTCGTCACGCACGTCACAATGCTGCAGCCACCGGTAAAGCGCCTCCCTATAGGTTCCCGAGGAACTTGGGAACCGTCCATCGGGGTTCTTGATGGGCCGCGGGAACAGCCATGGTGACAAGCCCGCCCGCTCTTGCTGCCCGGTGACCTCGGCACAGATTTCTTCGTCTATAGGGACGAGCGCCTCCCGTTTCATCTTGTGGTTCACATAGCGGAGATAAGGAGCGCCTTCCGCGTCGGTGATCACGCAATCGGCCTTGAGGCGCAAGGCATCGTTCACCCTCAGCCCGCAGCGGACAAGGACCATGGTGACCACTCGGAACGCCGGGTTGCCCCAGCGGTGGAGGTTGCTTGGCTGTTCGACCTGGGCCATCACGTGCTCGGCTAGCACTCTTGGCACCGGGGCGTTCCTTTTGGGGTAGTCATCGGCGAAGATGAGCGCGGTCGCGGGGATCGTGCCGTCCCAGCGGTGCTGGCGGATGGCCTGGAGGAACGAGTTGAGCTGGCCGATGTGGTCGTTGTGGCGCTGGCGGCCAGACCACTCTGCATGCAGGTCCGCCAAGTAGCGCTCCAGCAGGGCGCGGTCGACCTCGGCGAGGCTGCCCACGCCTGTGCGGGCGCAGAAAGCGCCGAAGCGGCTAAGCGAACGCACCCCCCGGCGGACGGTCTCCAGGTTCAGCTCCGCCGCCAACCTCCAGCGCACCCATCGCTTGGCCAAGTCCCGCAGCCACGGCTGAGGGATCTTTTCGAAGCTCAGCTGCTCGTTGCCCGGACGGCCGAGACGGCGCATCAGCCATACGTCGCGGCCGAACTCTGCTTCCCAGCCCGCACCGCCGTGGGCGAGGTCAGCGAGCTTGCGGTGCGCGTAGACCAAGAACCGCCCGACTGCCGGGTCTTTGGGCATCTTGCGGTGTGCCTTTTCCCGCAACTCGTCTTCGCCGTTATCGAGGAGCGAAACGGTCGAGCCTTCGGTCAGGAAGTTCACCGCCCGGCGCACGATAGCGGGAGCGAGCTTGCCCGTCCGGTCGTCACGACGGCACTGCAACGCGTACTGGACCTCGAGCTTTAGCTGACGGGCGAGCTTTCCGAGCTCTATGGTCTCGTCCGCAGTGGTGGGCCTAGGCACGAACCTGCAGGCGAAGTCGTCTATGTCGGGACGCCCGTTGGCGCGCCACGCCCCCTCGTGGGCTCGGCAGAACGCGCTGGCACCGTGCGGCCACAGCTGGCAGTGCGCGATGAGGCAGCTCGCTCCGGGCATTGGCTGCCTGACCACGGGCGCCGTAATGAGCCAGAGTCCCAGGTCAGGACGACTGGAGCGGTCCCAGCGCTGGAAGTGGGCCGAGCACAAGCCGCTGCGGGCGACGCCGTAACCGCAATTAGGGACCTGGCAGCGAGTGTTCGGCCGTTGCCGCTGCCATCTCGGGTCGGTCGTAGCGGCGAAGGCGTCCAGCGGCGGGCGCCCGTCTTTCTTCCAGCGCTGGTAGTGCGCCGAGCACAGCCGCCAGCTGCGCGCCGAGCGCAAGCAACCCTCGGCGAGGCATTCGCCACCCCCGAAAACGGGGTCCGACGCGGGGAAGACGAGCACCTCGGCCCGGAACTCTGAGCGCAGGACATCGAAGAGCTGCTCGGTTAGGCCGACTGGCTCACCGAAGCCCCGTGCCGTGGCTGGCGCGCTCACAGCCGCACCGTTTTGTCAGTGAACCACCCAACCTTCTCCAGCGTCCGACGGACGTCCTCAGAGCTCAGGTGCCCGTAGACCTCGTCGGTCGTGGCGACAGAGGCGTGGCCGAGCAGCCGGCTCACGACCTCCACGGGCGCCCCGGCGCGCAATAGCCGGGTGGCATAAGAATGCCGGAACCAGTGGGGGTCGAAATCGAGCTGGGTCTTCTGGCGCAGACGGCGCACGAGGTCATAGGCCGCCTGATAGCTCAGAGGATGACCGCGCGGCTCGGCCCACAAGTTCACGAAGACGTAATCGCTGTCCAAGTCGCCGTACTCGCCGTGCATGTAGTCGCCGTAAAGGCGGAAAAGCTCGCCGGATGCCGGGATTGTGCGTGGCTGGGAGGACTTCGACCGTGCACCGTTGTCGTTGTCGCGCGGCACGACCCTGATCTCTCCCTCGGGGGGCGCCCAGTCTTCGTGCCGCAGCCCGAGAGCCTCGCCGATACGCATGCCGGTGTCGTGCAGGACTGCGAAGAGCAGCCGGTCACGAAGCCGCTGGCAGGCGTCGAGGATGGCCTGCGCTTCGGCCGCGGCAAGTACCCTTGGCTGTTTGCGGGGGGCCTTCAGGCGGACCTCGGAACGGCGACGCGGCTGGCTCTTGCTGATGTGGTGAAGGAAAGGCCGCCACGCCGTCCCTCGACGACCCGCCGGCTGCCACCTCGTCAGCAGTTCCCCGAGCTCCACGCCGTTGCGGGCCGCGTGCTGGTAGAAGGCGCTGATCGCTGAGAGCTTACGGTTCACGGTCACCTCGCTGCAGTGCTCCCGGACCGACGGCAGCACCGATATCGGGGCGGACCGAGCCACGGGAGGCAACCGCAGCCAGGCAACGAACGCTCCCACGTCTTCCAAGCGGGCCTGCCGCCAGTCGAGCGAGCGGCCCGAGAGGAAGACGAACCAGTCCTTCAGGTCGTGGGCATAGGCCTTGACCGTGTTCGGTGAGCGCTCAACGTCGCTGAGGTAACCGAGGTAACGCTCAACCGGCTCAACCGGCCGGCCGTCTTCATGAAGCACTGTCCACGACTCACGCCGCGAGCGGGGCAACACCACCTGTTGGACGAACACTCAACCTCCCTGAGCCCTGCGTGCTGGAGCCCTCTAGATAACCACGTCCAGCACGGAGCACTGGGTGACCCAGGCGCCGGTCATCTACGTCACAGACACCCTCTTCGCGGCTCCAGATAACGAT
>PMWT01000170.1 GCA_003166025.1 Acidimicrobiaceae bacterium
GACAGAGAGGGCGCCGATTTTCTGTCTCGAACCCACCCTAGGTTTGCTGACTGGTCGCACCTGGTGCGACGGCCAGAGATCAGAGTTGACCTTGGCAAGGTCTGACGCTTGGTTTGCCTCGGCCGCATTGAATTGCGCGCTCCAAGTAGCCGTCGGCTGGTATTGGCGCAATAGTGCAACGGTCCGCGACTCGGCACCAGAGAGTTTTCCAATGTCGAGGGAAGTGGTCGTGGTTGCCGATGCCAGAGCACCTAGGAGCAAGAGTGGTGTGAGCCCTCCGATACAAGCAAGTACAACCTTCTTCATGATTAGGGCCTCCTTCGCTAAGTAATAACCATTGGACGGCTAACTCCCCAGCTCGAGCCGTACCCTTTTCGTCGCTCCCCCTTTCACCGTCACCGTCTCTTCGACCTGGAGGATGTGGCCCTTGGCCTCGCCCAGGAGGCGCATGGCCGTTGCGCTCAGGCGAGCACTGAAAGTGTGCCCTTTGTTCCCGGCGGCCAAGTGGCGGGCCGTGGTGGCGAACCGGGAATTGTGGTACCAGAGCGTGATGGTCCCCGTACACGCAGTCGTGCAGGTCAAGCGGAGACGGGCCGTCGATCCCGAGACGGCCGCCTGACGGCTCAACACGCCGATGACCGGCTTAGGCGCCTTGGGCCCGGGTGGCCTGGTCGTCGTGGTAGTGACCACGGCGGTCGTAGGAGCAGTTGGGACGGTGCCAGTCGTGGTTGTGGTGGTAGTCGGGACGGTGGTGGTAGTCGTGGGCGCGGCGACTGGGGCTGGAAAAACCGGCGGTGGGCTGGGTGCAGCAGGCACCACCGCGTTCGACGCCGCCGAGGCCAGGCCCGTGCCCGCCCCGTTGGTGGCGGTAACGGTGAAGCTGTAGGAGTCACCGGGGGTAAGGCCGGTCACGGTGATGGGGCTGGCCGCCCCGCTGGCGGCCTGGCCCCCGTTGGCCGGCGTGGTGGTATCGGTGGCCGTGACCGTATAGGAGCGGACGGTGCTCCCGCCGTTGGAGGCCGGGGCACCAAAGCTCACGATGGCCTGGGCGTTACCTCTGCACTACGCCAAGACACGTCAGGGAATTGTGGGCAGAACGCTGCGTGGCTGCCATAAAAGTAGGCCGCTCTGTCCGGTTCGCGAAGGCAGATCTCGATGCCTATATCGCGGCACGACGGGTTGAGGCAGTGCGCTGACAACGACCCACGAGCCGGCAACTTGCCTCAGCAGGGTACGGTCGTCAGACCCTTACGCTTCGCGGTGAACTTGAGCCGTTGAACGGCACCGCCTGGCCCTGCGCCAGGCCCGCGAGGGCATCGGCGATCGCCCTGTCCCGGTCCTCAGTGGCGTGCTGGTAGCGCAACGCCGCCCGAGGGTTGGCGTGCCCTCCACGGCGCATTAGCTCGGCGACTGACGCTCCCGAGGCGGCTGCCCACGTGAGCCCGGAGTGGCGCAAGTCGTGCAGGAACAGATCAGGCCGGCCAACGGTCTTCCGGGCCCTTTGCCAGACACGGTTCAGAGTGCTAGGCACCATCGGGCCGCCGGTATCTGCCTGGAAAAGCCACGCATCCGGCTCAGGAGCAACAAACCGTGCCAGGTGTTCCTCGAGCGCCGGCAGGATATGCGACGGCACGGCGAGGGTCCGGGCGCCGGCGGCGGTCTTCGGCGGCCCGACGATGCTGGGCCCTTTCATGGGACGCACCACGGCGCGTTCGATCCTGACGGTCCCGTGAAGGAGGTCGATATCCCTCCGCTGGAGCCCGAGCACTTCCCCACGGCGTAGCTGGCACCAAGCCGGCAGGAGGATCGCTAGACGGTAACGCTCGGGCACAGCCTCGAGAGCGGCCGTGACTTCTGCCACCGATGCCACGGGACGCTCGGCCGAACGGGGGTTGCCAGCACCCTTCACCCGGCAGGGGCTCTTGACGATATGACCATCGGTGACCGCCGTAATGAGGATGGCCCGGAGCATGCGGTAGGCGTCGTCGGCGGTGGTCAGGTAACGCTCACGCATCCCCATGTACCACGACCGCACGGCCGCAGGCCCGAGCGTCGCCAACTCGTACGCCCCCAAGGTCGGCAAGACGTGGCGCTCGAGCATGTGCTCGTACTTCGAGCGCGTCACTGGGCGCAGGTCTGAACGGCCGTCGAGCCACGCCTTGCTGTACACGGCCAGGGTGATCTTGCCGGCCTTCGGCGCCGTCCAGGCACCCCGATGTATGTCCGTCTCGGCCGCGGATAGCCACGCCAGGGCATCGCTCTTGGTCGTGAACGTGTCAGGGGCGATGTGGGTCGCGCCGCCGTGCTTGTAGCGAGCCTGGTACCGGCCCGAGGGGAGCTTGCGAGCGCTCCCGAAATGGCGGCGATGGGCACCCGGGCGCCCGCACAAGGCCCTGACCAGGACTTTCTCGGGTACCCCCAACGGGATTCGAACCCGTGCCGCCGCCTTGAAAGGGCGGTGTCCTAGGCCGCTAGACGATGGGGGCAAGGAGCCACCGATTCTAGGCGCTCATCGGGCCCCCTCACGCGGGCCGGCGGGAGGGGCCTAGTCGCCGGGACCGGGCAGGAGATCCCAGGCCGTGCCGGACGGGGAGTCGCGCACCTCCACGTCCAGGGCCACCAAGACGTCGCGGATGCGGTCGGCGTCCGCAAAGCGACGAGCCTGGCGTGCCTCGGCCCGTTCTGCCAGCAAAGCCTCGACCCAGGGAGCGGCCACATCCCTGGGGTCACGCACGCCGGGAGCAGCAAGTTCGCCCAGGCGGAGCATCATGCGGCGCAGGGCGGCACGGGCGCGGTCGACCTCATCGGACTGGAAGGTGTCGGCCGACCAGGCGTGAAGTGAGCTCTCCAGTTCGAGGGCCGCAGCCGTCGCCGTCTCGGCGTCCCGCCGGGCCAGGGCGGCGTCGAACACGACCGTAAGACGCTTGACCTCGTCTGTCAGAGAGCGCCCGACGGCTACGGGAGCGGCCGGGTCGGCGTAGCCCTCCGCCCGGTCAGCCGTCCCCACCTGCGCCGCGCCGGCCACTATTTCGTTCCCGTCGACAGCGTCGACCCGCCCAGGCACGTATGCGCCCAAGGGACCGAGTACTGCCGTCGCCCTTAGGGCCAGGTCGACCAACTCAGTTATCGCCAGGCTCTTCCCGGTCGGCACGATCACCGACGTGCCCTGCCGGCGCACGGTCACACCTCCGAGCCCGGCCACGGTTACCGTACCTGCCTCCAGGTCGAACACGCAGGCGGTGTGCTCGTCCACCCCGAGTACCCAGGCTTCCTCCGGCAACTGGCGCTCAAGGGCTCTGAGGCGCGGTTCCCCGAGGTAGCAGTAACGGGTGTCGTGCGTGCCGCCTTCGGCATTGTCGTAATGGGGGATGACGGCAATGTCGAGGCCGAGGGGGCCCAGCAGACCAAGGCCCTCTTCCCATACCGGGTCAGCACCCACCTTATAGATCTCGTAAACAGGCACGGTCCAGCGACCCAGCGTGAGGGCCGCCGCAGATGAGAACACGAGACAGCCGTCGTGGGCGAGCTTGTCCTCCAGCAGCTGCGGCAGCACGGTGGGCCGCCACTGACGCAGGGCGTAGGTAGGGCTGCCCGGCCCGGCAAAAACCCAACGCGCCTCGCCTACGAGCGCGAGCGCCGCTTCGAGACCCACAGGACTGGCACCTTCGGGCCGGAACAGCGAGGCGACCTCCACCTTGCGGCCCACGGTTTCGCGGAAATAGGACACAGCCCGGGCGGAGATGTCCTGGGAATTGGCCTGGAAACCGTATGGCGTGTCGAGCAGGACGGCGGGTACGGTGGCCGGGCCGAGGCGGTCAAAGAGCTCACGGTGGACCTTGGCCATCGTCGGGGTCGTCTCGCCCGACCCCATTATGGCCAAGAGACGGACCGGGTCGTTCACCGCTGCCACCCCAAAATCCCCCGCGCCCGGCCCATCGCTTGTCAGCCGGCCACGTCGGGCCCGGCAGCTTCGGGCTCGACGGCGATGACAACCCGGCCCTGGGAGACCATGTCCCGCTCGTACTCGTCCCAGTCGGGGTGCTCGCCCGAAATCTGGGAGTAATAGAACCGCAGCAGCGGCATCGCCTCGGGGAGGCCGATAATCGTCGCGGTACCATCGACCTGAGCCCATTTCCCAAAAAAGGCATCGCTAAGGGCACAGATGGAGACACGAGGATCTCGGCCGATGTTACGAGCCTTGATGGCGCCCGAACGCGTCGAAATGAGTATGCGGCCGTCATTTCCGACGGCGTGGACAACCGGAGAAAGCTGCGGACGGCCGTCGCGGCGGCGGGTCGCCAGAACTGACCGGTGATTTTGGCTGAAATGGGCCAACGCCAGATCGATGTCCATCATTCCTCTCCCGATAAAACGGACACGACAAGTTCCTGCCACGCTGTCAGCAGGTAATAGAGCAGGTGGGCCGGGTCCTCGAGGTCGTCCTCGGGTGCGTCCTCCTGGATGTCGAGGAGCGTACCGAGCCACAATCGGATGTAATTGAGGGCTCTTAGCCAGGCGTCGAGCTCCTCCTCCGACAGCTCGGTGGCATCGGCCGTCTTCGCCAGGGTGTCGAGGGCCAGGGCCCTGGTCTCGTCCAGGTCGGACCGGACCATCTGGCGGTATTCGTCCTCGGCGACTTCGTCGTTGGCGTACGCCGGTGGGAAAAGCCGCCTGAAAACGGCGTCGTCCGGCTGGGCGGCAACGGCGGCGCCCAGCTGCGTCGGCAGCGCCCGCAGGACTTGGCGGTCCTCTGCACCGAAGGCGACCGCGTACCGGCCCGGTCCGCACCGCCGGAGCGGTGCTTTCCGCCTGGCCGCGCTCAGCTGTCTTGCTCCATGGTCGCCCACAGCCCGTGCTCGTGCAGCCTGAAGACGTCGAGCTCCGATCTCTCGCGCGGCCCACTGGCGACGACCGCCTTGCCTTTGGTGTGGACGTCCATCATGAGCTTGTTGGCCTTTTCTTTGCTGTAACCGAACAGCTTCTGAAAGACGAACGCCACGTAGCTCATGAGGTTGATCGGGTCGTTCCAGACAATGACCTTCCAGGGCCGGGACAGCCCGGTCACCTCGGTGATTTCCGGTTCCTTTACCTCGAGCGGAGCAGAAGCCGCCATACGCACCTTCGCTAAGTCCGGGCCAGTTCTCTGGCTGTACGACGGTCCCCAGGCGGGACCTGCGCCGCAGGCGCCGGGTCACGGGTATAGAGACCCAGGTTGAAAAATACCATGGCCATTACGACCGACGTGGCCCCGGCCAGGTGGATGCCGACGAGCAGGACGGGGTCCCCGCTCAGGTACTGGCTGTAGCCGACGGCGGCCTGAGCGACCAGCACCACCAGCAGCACTTCTCCCCGGCGCAGCACGGCAGGCGCGACGCGGGCGCGGTGCATGGACCACAGGGTCGCCACAGTGAGGGCGAGCAGTACCTCGACGGACGTCCCGTGGAGCTGTGCCACCGTGTGCAGGGAGAAACCGAAGCGGGGCACGCCGGGGGCGCCGGCGTGCGGCCCGGTCGAAGTGACGACCGTTCCCAGCACGACCACCACGAACGTCAGTGCGAGCATGCCCCGGCTCGCCCACAGGTGGCCCCGCCTCACCAGGCACCGGGCCGGAGGAGGCCATGCTCTTGCGCCGGGCCCAGTCCCGCCAGCGGCTCCGGTCGGGCCTCCGTCAGGCTGGCCGGTCGCGGCGCCGTCAGGCTGACGGGCCCGGTGATAGAGCACGAGGGCGTTGACGAGCAAGACCACGGCCACGAGGAAGTGGGACATGACGAACTGGGGCGCCAGCTTGTGGAGCACGGTCTCGCCCCCCAGCACGATCTCGGCCAGTATCCCCGCTATCAGCCCCGATGACAGCACGACCAGGTCGGTCCGGCGGGGCCGGCGCATGAACGACGCCAGCACAACAAGGACCATCCCCAGTGTGATGACCACGTTCACGAGGCGGTTGCCGAACTCGACCAACGCGTGGAACTGGAGGGGGGCAACAACGCTCGTCGCGGTGCAGTTCGGCCAGTCGCTGCACCCGAGCCCGGACCCGGTCAGGCGCACCGCCCCGCCGCTCACGATGCCGAGAGCCAGCGCCACGACGGCCACCCCGGCGCTGCGGCGGCAGAAACCCGGATCCGCGAGCAGTGCCGACAGTCGGCGGAGCGCTCGCCTGGGTGCGGACATTGAAACGATGCTACGACGGACGGCCCGGGTCGTTCGACCCGCCTGGCGGCCGTCCGCCTCTATCCCCTGAGCCCGTCTTGGCCCGCTAACCTTTCGCAAGTGGTCAGCAACGCCGGCACCCTCGCGGCTCGTTCGGTCCGTCCCGGGCCCGGCCCCCTGGAGCGCGTGGCGGCTTTCATTGCGCTCACCAAACCCCGCATCATCGAACTGCTGTTGATCACGACCGTGCCCACCATGTTCGTGGCTGCCCGGGGATGGCCCTCGGCGGGGCTCGTCCTGGCCACGCTGGTGGGCGGCACGCTGTCGGCGGGTAGCGCCAATGCCGCCAACATGTACCTGGACCGCGACATCGACGCCTTGATGCGCCGGACCTCGCAGCGGCCTCTGGTCACCGGTACGGTGAGCGCCCCCGCCGCCCTGGCGTTTGCCGTGGCGCTCCAGCTGGCCGCCTTTTCCGTGTTGTGGCTGGCGGTCAACCCCCTCTCCGCAGTACTGGCACTCTCGGCGGCCCTGTTCTACGTCTTTATCTACACGGCCCTGCTCAAGCGCACCTCTCCCCAGAACATCGTGATAGGCGGCGCTGCCGGCGCCGTACCGGTCCTGGTCGGATGGGCGGCCGTCACAGGCTCTCTCGGCTGGGCCCCCTTCCTGCTCTTCAGCCTCGTCGTGTTGTGGACCCCGCCGCATTTCTGGGCCCTCGCCATCCGCTACCGGGACGACTACGCCAACGCCAAAGTGCCCATGATGCCGGTCGTGCAGAGCATCAGCCGCACCACCTGGCAAATGCTCGCCTACTCGGTCGCCACCGTGGCGGCGTCGGCCGGCTTTGGCGTCGTGGCCCACATGCACTGGATCTACTGGGGGGTGGCGGTGCTGGCCGGCGCCGGTTTTGTGGGGCTCTGCGCCCGGATGCTGGTGACCAGGACGGCGGCGGCGGCCATGAAGGTCTTCCATTGGTCCATCACCTACCTGAGCCTGCTCTTCGTCGCCATGGCCGTGGACGTCCTCGTCCACTAAGAGGGTGTGCGACTAAACCGGCCCGGCCGTGGGCGGCGACGCCTCCGGCCATCCGGCATGGCCGGCTCCACCTGTTAGTTTCGGACCGATGATCGACGTACGCCGCCTGCGCACCGATCTGGAGCGCACCATAGCGGCCTTGGCCCGCAAGCGCGTCCCCGAGGACGAGGTCCGCCGTGCCGCCGCCCTGGACAGCGAGAACCGCCAATTGGCGGCCAGGTCAGAAGAACTGCGGTCGCGAGTCAAGGCTTTTTCCAAACAGGTTGGCGACGCCATGCGCTCGGGCGACGCGGCCAACGCGGAGGCGGCCCGGGACGAGAGCAAGCGGGCCGGCGAGGAGCTCACGGCTCTCGAGCGCCAGGGCGCGGTGGTGGAGGCGCAACTGCGGGACGCCATGCTGCGGCTCCCGAACCTCCCCTCCGAGGACGCTCCGGACGGCGCGTCAGAAAAAGACAACGTGGTCGTCCGTACCGTCGGCTACGACCCAGCCCGGTACGGGCCTCACCAGCGGGCCCCACACTGGGAGATCGGTGCGGAACTGCAGATACTGGACCTTGAGCGGGGCGCCAAAATAGCGGGCTCCATGTTCCCTTTGTTCCAGGGCCAGGGCGCCACCCTTGTGCGCGCTCTTTGCCAGCTGGCTCTCGACCGCAACGCGGACGCCTTCACCGAGGTGCGCCCGCCGACGCTGGTCCGCACGCCCGTCATGGAGGCAGTCGGCCAGTTGCCCAAGTTCGCCGACGACGCTTACCACCTGGAGCGGGACGACCTGTGGGCCATCCCGACGGCCGAGGTGCCCCTGACCTCGATGAGGGCCAACGAGATCCTGGCCGAGGAAGAGCTGCCTCTCCGCCTCATGGCTTACACCCCGTGCTACCGGCGAGAAGCGGGCGCGGCGGGCAGGGACACCCGGGGGCTTTTGCGGGTGCACGAGTTCGACAAGGTCGAGATACTCGCCATCTGCCGGCGCGACCAGGCCGCGGCTCTCCACGCCGAACTTTTGGACCGTGCCGTGGGGTCGGTGGCCGCCCTCGGCCTTCCTTACCGGATCCTCGATATTTCCACCGGGGACCTGGGACAGTCCCACGCCCGCCAGTTCGACGTCGAGGTCTATGCGCCGGGCTGCGACATGTGGCTGGAGGTGTCGTCGGTCTCGTGGTTCAGCGACTACCAGGCCCGACGCGCCGGCATCCGTTACCGGCCCGCCGGCGGTGGGGCGGTCCAGATCTGCGACACCTTGAACGGCTCGGCGCTGGCCGTGCCCAGGATGTGGGCGGCGCTAGTAGAGACGTACCGGCAAAGCGACGGGACGGTCGAGTTGCCCGTCTGCCTGCACCCTTACTTTCGCGGCAGCACGTCCATCACCGGTAGTCTTCGGTCCTAGGGACTGCGAAAGGGCGGACGTTGATCCGGGTCTCCCACCTTACGAAGCGCTTCGGGCCGCAGCTTGCCGTCGACGACTTGAGCTTCGAGGTGCAGCCGGGCGTAGTCACCGGCTTCCTCGGCCCTAACGGTGCCGGCAAGACCACCACGATGCGTCTGGTACTGGGCCTGGCCCACCCGGACAAAGGTACGGCGACGATAAACGGGTCCCCGTACCAGCAACTGCGCGCGCCCATGCGGGAAGTCGGAGCGCTGCTGGACGCCAAGTCCTATCACCCCGGCCGCAAGGCTCGCGACCATCTCCTGGCGCTGGCGCAAGCCGGGCACATCCCTTCCCGCCGGGTCGGAGAAGTCCTCGACCTCGTGGGCCTGAGCGACGTGGCCGGCCGCAAGGCGGGCACTTTTTCGCTGGGCATGGCCCAGCGTCTGGGTATCGCCGCCACGCTCCTCGGAGACCCGCCGATCCTCATCTTTGACGAGCCCGTCAACGGCCTCGACCCCGAAGGCATCGTGTGGGCGCGCACGCTGATGCAGTCGCTCGCCCGTCAGGGGCGGACCGTCTTCGTCTCCAGCCACCTGATGAGCGAGATGGCTTTGACGGCGACCCGGGTCATCGTCATCGGCAAAGGCCACCTCATCGCCGATTCGACGGTCGACGCTCTGGTCAAGGGCGCGACCAGCGTCGTCCGGCTGCGCACGCCGATGCCCGAAGCCGTTTCCCCCCGGCTCCTGGCCGCCGGCGGGTCGGTGCAGACCACCGACGACGGCGCCTTGATGGTGACCGGCCTGGAGCCCTCGGCCATCGGCGACATTGCCTTTTACGCCCAGGCGCCTGTGCACGAGCTCTCGTTGCTCGAGGCATCGCTGGAAGAGGCCTTCATGGAGCTGACCCGCGACGACGTGGAGTACCACGCTCGCGGCGATGTCTTGCCCGGGACCGGGGGCCCGAACGGAAGCCGATCGCCCCAGGCCAGCTGGCCGACAGGGCCGGCCACGCGATGACCCCGACAACGGCGATGTCCCAGCCGATGGCCCCGTTGCGGCCGGCGGGCGTGAAGCCTCCCAGGCCTATCGATACCCTGCGGGCGGAATGGACCAAGCTGCGCAGCGTGCGGTCGACGCCCATCACCCTCGCCGTCATCGCAGTCATGGTCGTCGGGTTGTCCGGCCTCATCACATTGGCCGTAGTGAGCAACCACCGCCACGGCACCCGAGTCACTACCGACCCGGTGGGCATCCTCCAGTCCGCCTGGTTCCTCGGCCTTCTGGCCTTCATGGTGCTCGGGGTCCTGGTCATGACCAGCGAGTACTCCAGCGGCCTCATCGGCCCGACCCTGCTCGCCACCCCCAAGCGCCTCAGGGTGCTTACGGCCAAGGCGGTCGTCTTCGCCATCACCGCCCTGGTGGTCGGCGAGGTGGTGAGCTTCGTCAATTTCTTCGTCAGCCACGCCATCGCTTCGGGGTACGCGTTGTTCCCGGACCCCGCCCTCGCAGACCACAACGTGCTGAGGGCGGTCATAGGCATGGGCATCGATGCCGCCCTGGCCGGTTTGATGGGCCTGGCCCTGGGTGGCCTGTTGCGCAGTACCGCCTGGAGCATCACGGCCGGGGTGGCCATAACGTTCGTCCTGCCGCTCATTTTCAACTTCCTGCCCTCGTCGTGGAGCAACCCGCTCCTGGAGTACTGGCCGACCCAGGCCGGCTCCCAACTCGAGGAGGTCACCCGCCAGTCCCACGCCCTTACCGCCTGGTGGGGCACGGGCGACCTGGCCCTGTTCGTGTTGCTGCTCCTTGTCGCGGCGGGGTACCTCCTCGTCGAGCGGGATGCCTGAACCGGAAGGGCTGTGGCTGGTAAGGCACGGCGAAACGGAGTGGAGCGCCTCGGGCCGGCACACCAGTCGCACTGACGTGCCCCTGACAGCGACCGGGGAACAAGAGGCGTGCGACCTGTCGGGGGCCCTGAGCGCCCACTGGTTCCAGCTCGTCCTGTCCAGTCCGCGCCAGCGGGCGCGGTGCACGGCTGAGCTGGCCGGGTTCCGGCCCGAAATCGACGAGGACCTGGCCGAGTGGGACTATGGAGACCTGGAGGGGCTCACAATCGACCAAATAAGAGCGCGTTACCCGGGTTGGACCATCTGGACCGGGCCGTGGCCGGGCGGTGAAGAGCCCGCCGACGTAGCGGCGCGCGCGGACCGTGTCGTGCGGCGGGTGCTGGCTCTCGGCGGTGGCGCCCGGGCCCTGATCTTCGCCCACGGCCACGTCCTGCGTGTCCTGGCCGCCCGGTGGCTCGGCCTCGCCGGTACTGAAGGACGGCTGTTGGTCCTGGGCACCGCCACCTTGAGCGAGCTCGGCTGGGAACACGGCCAGCCCATCGTCCGGCGTTGGAACATGCCCGCGGCGGCGATCGCCGTCAGCTCCCTTTAGGCGTCGCAAGTGGTCGACCAAGGCTGGGGCGAGGCGGAGTTCCAGTGGCCTGCGACAGGGCCGCCGGCACCGCCAGGACCGGCAGGGCCGCCGCCGGGCGGGCCGCCNNCGCCGCCGGGCGGGCCGCCGCCGCCGCCGGGCGGGCCGCCTGGCTCGGGGAGGCCGCCCAGCAATGTCGGGCCTGGCGGTACCCCGGGCCATGGGCCCCCCTCCGAACCCCTCGGCCTAGGCCCAAACACCCGATGCTACGAGCACCCCGACCGCCTGGCCGGGGCGGTTTGCCGCTCTTGCAACAGGCCTATCTGTGCCGACTGCATGGTCCAGGCCCCGGTGGGCTGGCATTGCCACCAATGTGTACGGCGCAGCGCCCGCCAGTCGCCGGTGGTCCGGTACCGGCCGGGCTTCGGCGCGGTCCCGCGCGCCCGCCAGGCCCCGGTGACAATGGCCCTGATCTTCATCAACGTATTCCTGTTCCTAGCCGCCGCGGCTTCGTCCCGGCTGACCTTCGACAGCTACATCATCCCCGTCTTCATGACGCATTTCGGCCAGTCGTACCGCCTGGTCGCATCGTTCTTCGTCACCNNCTGGGCGGGTCGGTGGCCTACTACCTCATCGGCAACCCCCAACAGCCGGCAGCGGGGGCTTCGGGCGCCATTTTCGGCTTGTTCGGCGCCTATTTCATCCTGGCCCGCCGGGCCAGCGCGAATACCTCGAGCATCGTCGCTCTAATAGCCATCAACCTGGTTTTCAGCTTCACTATCCCTGACATCGCCTGGCAAGCCCACGTGGGTGGGCTGGTGACGGGCTTGGTTGTCGCTGCCGGTCTGAGCGCTTTTCGCCATCGCCGTGAAGAGCTGGTGGCCGACGTGGCCATACTGGCAGCGACGTGCGTCGTCCTCGGCTTGCTCTTGCTCCTGGCGCCCGGGGTGGTCAATCTAGGATGACGGGGTAACCGGGCGCGCCGCCGCACGGGGGCGTAGGTCAGTGGTAGACCGGCAGACTTTTAATC
>PMWT01000054.1 GCA_003166025.1 Acidimicrobiaceae bacterium
CCGACGACGGTCCCGACGACCGTCCCGACCACCACCCCGCCCACGACGTTCTGCATCCTTCGGTTCATCTGCTTCTGAAACCTCGCCGCCGGCGCAGTGGAGGGACCAGAAAGTCCGCAGGTCGGCAATCTGTGGCCACGAGCGGCCCTTGGGGTAGCCTCGTAGAATGACTTTTAGCAACGAAGGTGGTGCAGCGCGCTCGGCGCGCGTCGCTGCATGAAAGCCGTTGTGCTGGTAGGCGGCGAAGGCACGCGGCTACGCCCCCTCACTTTGTCGACTCCGAAGACGTTGTTGCCTGTGGCGGGGCGGCCGGTCATCGAGCGGGTGGTGGAGCACCTGGCGGAGCATGGCGTAGACGAGGTCGTGCTTTCTCTGGGGTATAAGCCCGACGCCCTGCTGGCCGCTTATCCGGACGGTCGGTGCGGGCCGGTCAAGCTCCACTACGCCATCGAGAGCACTCCGCTGGACACGGCGGGAGCCATTGCTTTCGCCGCCGGCATGGCCGGTATCGGCGACGAGACGTTCATCGTCGTCAACGGGGACGTCCTGACTGAGATAGACGTTTCGGCCCTGCTCGAGTTCCACCGAGAGAGGGACGGGGTGGCCTCCATCGCCCTGACACCGGTCGAGGACCCCTCGCGCTTTGGCGTGGTGTCGGTGGACGCCAGGGGCTGTGTCGACGCGTTCGTCGAGAAGCCGCCGGCCGCCGAAGCTCCCAGCAACATGATCAACGCCGGGATTTACGTGCTGGAGCCCGAGTTCCTCGACCGGGTGCCGGGTGGCAGGCGCGTATCGGTGGAACGCGAGATTTTCCCCTCCCTGGTCGAGGCGCATTTGCTTTACGCCCTCGGCTCTGATGCGCTGTGGACCGACATGGGCACGCCCGAAAAGTACCTGGAAGCCAACCTGGCCTGGGCGCTCCGGGAACGGTCTCTGACCGGCCCCTACGACGGGTTGTCCGGCGCGCGCCCGGACGTCGCCATCTCCAACAGTTTTTTGCACCCCGACGTGAGGGTGGAAGAGGGCGCCCACGTACGCGACGCCCTCCTGCTCGAAGGCGGCCACGTGCTCGCCGGTGCGATGGTGCGGAACTCGGTCCTCGGTCCCAACGTCATCGTCGGTCTGGGCGCGGTGGTGGACGACCTTTCGGTCTTGGGCGACGGGTGGGAGGTGGCAGCCGGAGCTGTTCTGAGCGGAGCCCGGCTGCCCGCAGCCTGAGCGGGCCTCAGCTTTTTTGCCTGGCTCGGCCGGAGCGACGGGCCGGCCGCGAAATGCGTTCGCAACAACAGCCGGTTAGGTTGTGGTCGGCCGTCAGTCTGGGCGTGCGGCCGCCCTCTTGTGGCCCAGGGAGGTGCCGGTTATGCAGGGCATGGTTGGGTTCGTCGGCCGTCGTCAGGTAGTAAGCGCTCTGCTGGCGCTCGTGTTGGGCACCCTGGGCCTGGTCGCCCCCGCCGCGGCCGCCGGGGCTGTTACCGCCGTCCCGCTCGGCGCCCCGAACGTGTCCCAACGGGCCGAGAACAACGTTGCCTACCGCCCCGCTCTTTCGACCAGTACGAGCGGGACGGTCTGGCTGTGCCGGCCCGGGATGGCCGCCGACCCGTGCACGTCCAGCTTGCAGACAGAGGTGGTCCTGGCGTCGGGGGCAAGGTCAGTGGTCAACGTCTCGGTGGCCTCGGCGTCGAAGTTCGACTGTTTTTATGCGTACCCGACCGTGAGCCAGGAGACCACCCTCAACTCCGATCTCAGTATTCAGAAGGCCGAGATCGCCACCGCCATAGCTCAGGCATCGCGCTTTTCCACCGTGTGCCGCGTATGGGCGCCCATGTACCGCCAGTTCACCTTGTTCGCCCTGCAAAAGATCCTCACCCAAGGCGTCACCGCCAATGACTTGACGGTGCTGGAGACGGCTTACCAGAGCCTGAAGTCCGGTTTCGAGGACTATCTGGCCCATTACAACGACGGCCGGCCCATAATTTTCATCGGCCATTCACAGGGCGCCTCGTTACTGGTCTCCTTGCTGAAGCAGGTCGTGGACGACAACCCGGCCCTGCGTAGCCGTCTGGTACTGGCCATGGTCCTCGGGGCCAACGTCGTCGTGGCCGACGGATCTCGGGAGGGGGGCAGCTTCTCGCACATACCCGTGTGCAGTTCGAAGGGCGAAGCCGGGTGTGTTATCGCCTATTCGAGTTTCCCCGGCCAGCCCCCGGCGACATCACTGTTCGGGCGCCCGGGCCAGGGAGTGTCGATCCTCTCGGAACAGCTGGCCACGACCGGGGTGCACGTAGTGTGCGTGGACCCGGCCGCCATCGGCGGCGGGAAGGCCGTGCTCGACCCCTTCTTCCCGACCGAGGGGCTTATAGCCGTGCCATGGGTGGAGTACCCGGACCTTTATGCCGCCAGCTGCGAGACCGGCGGGGGAGCGACCTGGCTCCAGGTGACCAAGACGTCAGGCGCCTCGGACCGGCGCCCGGTCGTGACCGAACCCGCCGGTCCCGACTGGGGCTATCACGATTACGACATCAACCTCGCCCTCGGCAACCTGATCGCCGACACGGCGGCGGCGGAGAAGACGTGGTCCCAGACCTCTCACGCCTGAACCCGAGCCGGACCCGCGAAAGGCCATGGCCTTCGCTCCTCCGGCTCAGAAGTGGCACTATGAGACGTGGAGGTCGCCGACCGTTCTATAGGCGACCGAAGGACTTGACATGAGCGGTCTTTCCAAGGCCAAAGCCGCTTGGCACAAAACTTTCTTGGTCCCCGGCCGAGCGGGAAGGGCCTCGGTCATCCTGGCCGTCGTCGCGCCTCCCGCCGCGGCGGCTTTACTCGTGCTGTTCCGGTCCGACATCACGAATACGGCGCTGGCGCTCGTGATGGTGGCGGTAGTGTTGGTCGTCGTCGCTCCCGGCCGGAGATTGGCGGCCCTGGTTGCCGGCATCTCGGCCGGTTTGTGGTTCGATTTCTTCCTCACCCGCCCGTACGAGTCGTTCGCCATCAGTCGCAGTGCTGATATCCAGACCACGGTGTTGCTTTTGGTTGTCGCCGTGGGCGTGGGCGAACTGGCCGCCCGCGACCGCCAGCACCGCACTGACTCCACCAGTGGCAGTGAAGGCCTGGCCGCGGTGCAGTCGGTCTCCGAACTGCTCGCCGGCGGTGCTGCGGCCAAGGCTGTGATCGATGCCGTACGCGAGGCCCTCGTCCCGCTCCTGCGCCTGGAGTCCTGCCACTTCGACCCGCGCCGTGACCCCGTCTCGGTGCCCTTCATCGAGCGTCCGGGGTATGTCAGTTATGCCGTGTACCGATGGGACGCCGCCGACCAAGGCCTGCCGCCCAGCCCGGTCACCCTCCCGGTACGGTCCGGCGGGCTCTTGTTGGGCCGCTATGTGCTCGAGGGCCCTGCCCTGCCCTTTCCCATAGACGAGCACCGCTTGGTCACGGCGTTGGTGTTGGCCGACCTGGCGGGGCTGGCGATCCTGCGCTCCGAGCCCCGACAACGGGCCGTCCCCGCCTGAGGCGGTGCTATAGGCAGGGACCTATCTGGTCATCCGGCGGCGCAGTTCGACGAAGACTTCGGTGCCCACGAGCTCTTCGAGCTCGGCTCCCAGCGATTCGATCACGGGGCGGTCGCCGACGTAGGCGAGCTGTCCTTCGGTGCAGCACCAGGCCATGGTCCTGCCCTCCGGGCCCCAATCTTGGCGCGACCAGCGCCGCACGGTAGCCACTTCGGTCCCGCTTTCGCCTTCTTCCCAGTCCACTTTGATGGGCAGCTGCCAGCACACCGAGGGTTTCCAGTCGAGAGGCGGTTCGCCGGCATCGATGGCCGCCAGGTGAAGGGCGCAGCCGGCGCCGCCGCCGAAACCGGGACGGTTGAGGAAAATGCAGGCGCCGTCCACGACGCGGGTACTGGTCCGGGTCTCGTCGCTGAAGATGCCGCCTTCGGTCGCCTCGGCCCGATGTTCGAAGAGATCCGGGCGAAGGGTGGCCGCCAGCGCCGCGATCATCCGGGCTTCATCGACATCGCCCAGTTCGGCTCCTACCGAACAGCAACCGAGGCCGAGTTCGGGCGCTGGCTCCGTGCCGATCCCCAGGCACCCCCGCCCCCACAGGCACGTCCACCTCGATCCCAGGAAATCCCGGTCGAAACGCCATGTCGTACCGGCGGCGGCGTCATGGATCTCCTCTGTCCCCGCCCCCATGCCCGCTCCCATGCGCCCAGCCTAGGCAGGACCGGACGGGCTGGGGCCGGGCCAAATCGCCTGGACGGCTGCAGGGGCGCCCGTGTAGACATGGCCCGTGGACCGCCCCGCCGTGCCCGACAAGATGGGCCCCGTCAACCTCGGAGATGCTCTGGCGTCGTTCGCCGACATTTACAGTCCCCGCATCGTGGGGCGCGTCAACGACTACGACGTCCGTATCGCCCACGCCAAAGGCGAGCACGTCTGGCACGTCCACGAGCACACCGACGAGTTTTTCCTCGTGCTCGAGGGCCGGTTCGACGTTTCCCTGCGGGATCCGGGAGGCCGCGAACGCACCGTGGTGCTGCAAAAGGGAGAGATGTTCGTGGTGCCGAAGGGCACGGAGCACAAACCCTCGTCTCCCGGCGGGGCCATCCTCATGTTCGAGCCGCGAGGGACCTCCTCGACAGGCGACCGCCACGAAGGCGAGATCCCCGACCACGTCGAGAGCACCACGGGCCATTACGCGGAAGGGTTGGGCCGCTCCTCGTCTCGGGTGGCCGAGGAGTTGCGCCGTCTGGGGGCGACGGCCGAGGTGAGGGAGATGCCGGAGAGCACCAGGACGGCGACAGATGCGGCCGCCGCCGTGGGTTGCGCCGTCGCCCAGATCGTGAAGTCGCTCGTCTTTCGGTCCGTCGTCTCTGACGAGCCCGTGCTGGTCCTCGTCTCGGGGGCGGACCGCGTCGACGAGGCCCTTTTGGCGCAGGTTGTAGGCGAGGCCGTCGAGCAGGCGACCGGCAAGTTCGTGCGGGAGCGCACCGGCTACGCCATCGGGGGCGTCCCCCCCGTAGGCCACGCCCAGCCTGTCGTCACCTATCTCGACGAGCACTTGCTCGACCATGCCCTCGTGTGGGCGGCCGCCGGCACGCCCCGAGCGGTTTTCTGCATCGCGCCGGCCGAGCTGGTGCGGATCACTTCGGCCCGTGTCGTGGCCGTGGCAAGGGCCTGAGGGCCAGAAGGAGCAACCGGAATGGCCTCTTATCGCGACCTGCTCGCCCAAGCTGCAGAACGTGCTTCCGACTATTACGAAAAGGTGGCCCGCGGTCCCGTGTTCCCCGGTGCCGCGGACATCGAGGCCGTGCGGGTGGCCCTGGGCTCGTTGGCCGACGGGCCGGTGCCGGCCGACCGGGTGGTCGCCGAGCTGGCCGAAGCGGTCGAGCCGGCTCTGGTCGGCACCACCGGCCCGCGCTACTTCGGGTTCGTGGTCGGTGGCGCCCTGGAGGCGGCCGCCGCGGCTGACGTGCTCACCATCGGATGGGACCAGCCTGCTTTCAACGCCGTTACCTCACCGGGAGCGGCGGTGGTCGAGGACATCGCCGGGAGCTGGTTGAAAGAACTGCTGGGCGTGCCCGCCGGCGCCTCGTTCGGTTTCGTGACCGGTGGCCAGGGGGCCAATACGGTGGCTCTGGCTGCGGCTCGTAACTACGTCCTGGCCCAGGCGGGCTGGGACGTCGAGCAGGGCGGGCTTCTGGGCGCCCCGGCTGTACGGGTGGTCGCCAACGCCGAGCGGCACGCCACCATCGACCGGGCCCTGCGGCTGTTGGGGCTGGGCACCGGGGTGCTCGAACCGGTGGCCACCGACGACCAGGGGGCCATAGACGTCGCCGAGCTCGAACGTACCCTGGCCCGGGGGGCCGATGGCCCCACGATCGTGTGCCTGCAGGCCGGCAACGTCAACAGCGGTGCCTTCGACGACTTCACGGCGGCGACCGCGGTCGCTCACCGGCACGGTGCCTGGGCGCACATCGACGGCGCCTTCGGGCTGTGGGCGGCCGCCAACCCGGGCACACGCCATCTGATGGCCGGCGCCGAGAACGCCGACTCCTGGTCGACAGACGGCCACAAGTTCCTGAATGTCCCCTACGACAGCGGGTACGTGTTTTGCGCCCACCCGGCGGTCCACGCCGCCTCCATGTCCATGACTGCTTCCTATCTGACCGGCCAGGGCCAGGGTGGCCTGCGAGCGCCGGGCGACTACGTGCCCGAGTCGTCCCGGCGGGCCCGGGGCTTTGCCACCTGGGCCGCCCTGCGCCAGCTGGGCCGTTCCGGCGTGGCCGAACTGGTGGAGCGTTGCTGCAGCCTCGCCCGGAGCTTTGGCGAGCAGCTGGGTGCCCTTGAGGGGGTGACGATAGCCAACAAGGTCGTGCTCAACCAGGTCCTGGTCGATTTCGGCGATGCCGAGCGGACCGACCGGGTGGTGGAGCGCGTCCAGCGTTCGGGCGAGTGCTGGATGGGCGCCACCAGTTGGCATGACCGGCGCCTTATGCGGATCTCCGTGTCGAGCTGGCGTACGACTGAGGCCGACGTCGACCGTTCCGTCGCCGCCGTTGTCGCCGCTATGGGCTAGTTAAGCCGCCACCAGCTGGCCGTAGGTGATACATAGGCCGAAGGCGTCGATGACCAGGAAGCCGGCGATTATGGCGAAGATGGCCCACCTTTTCCAGCCCCCTGACACCCGCGCCATCGCCGGGGGCATGTACCACGCCGGTAGGGCGCCGAAGGGCTCATCGGGGTAAAGGGGCAAGGCGAGGGCGTCGTCGCCCAGAGGAGCATCGGGGTCGGCGGCCAGGGCCAGCGCCGTGAGCTCCTCGTCGGTAATGCCCATCACGTCGGCCTCGTCCATCACATCGGCCTCGCCCATCACGTCGGTCACGCCCATCACGTCGGTCACGCCCATCACGGAGCCCCTTTCGGCCGGGCGGTGAGGGCCGCCTCTTCCAAAGTACTGCCGGTCAGGAGGATCCAGGCACGGCACCTGTGCGGCGGCGTCAACTCGGCGTACCAGCAGGTCGATAGGAGGGGGTGCACACCTCGGCGTCGAGGGGGAGGCTGGACATGCGGGCTGCGGAGGGGGCGCAGCCGGATCCGGCGCGTCACTCTGCGGGCCGCTCCCTCCGGTCAGGCGCGGGTGACGGCGGGGGTCGCCAGGCCGGAGCGCTGTTCGCCTTTGTGGGCTTCCTGGGGCTGCTGACCGACGTGCTGCCCGGGACCCTCGACGGGGGCCATCTCCTCCCGGTCCTGCTCGACGCCTCCAATTTCGTCATCGGGGTGATCGTCTTTTTCCTGCCGTGGTCGCGCCTGCCCCGCCCAAGCCGCCTCGTCCTTCCGGTCCTGGCATTTATCAGCGTGGGCGCCAATAGTGCCGCCGGCACCCTCCCGATCGCCACGATCGGGGTGTGGTTCGTCCTCGTTTTTGTCTGGACCGGGATGTGGAACAGCCCCCGCACGGTGCTGGCCTTCGCTCCCATGGCCCTGGCCGCCTACATGGTGCCCTTCGCCCTGGGTGCCCCACAGACCGGTGGGGCGGTCAGCGCCGTGGTCCTGGTGATCCCCGTGGCCGTGATGGTCGGCGTTTCCATCGCTCGCAAAAGGGCTTCAGAACTGGCCCGCCGGGCCGCCGAAGACCGCCTCTCGACCATCTTGGAGGGGGCGCCCATCGCCATGTTCGCCTGCGAGCGGGACGGCAGGATCACTTTCCACCAGACCAGCCCGTCAGTGGCCGGCGCCGCGCTGTACCCGTGGCAGGCGCCACCCGGCGACCGCACCGGCGCGTCCGTGGTGGGGCGGTCGGTCTTCGAGGTCCTGCGGGACAACCCGGCCCGGCTGGAACGCATCGAGCGGGCCATGCGGGGCGAGGAGTTCACCTTCGAGGTGCAGGTCGCGGACCAGTTCGTCGATGTCCACTACAAGCCTGCCCGTGACCAGGCCGGCATGGTCACCGGGGTCACGTCCATCGCCTTCGACATAACCGAACGCGTCAAGGCACAACGCGAGCGCCAGGAGCTGGAGGTCCAGGCGTTGGCCGACACCCGGCGCCAGGCTTACACCGACGACTTGACCGGCCTGGCCAACCGGCGCAGCATTTACGAACACCTGGACGGGCTCATGACCGGGGGCTGCGAGGGGACCGGGTTCGCGTTATTACTACTGGACCTCGACCGGTTCAAAGAGGTCAACGACGCGCTCGGTCACACGGCCGGAGACCTTCTGCTCGACCAGGTTGGCGCCCGCCTGCGGGCACTGCCGGGCGCGGAACTGATCGCCCGGTTGGGGGGCGACGAGTTCGCCCTCGTCCTTGCCCCGGGCTCAGGCGAAAGTTCAGCCTTGTTGGCCGCCCAGCGGGTCCTGGAGTCCTTCGGCCCTCCGTTCGACTTGGCGGACGTGTCCATCCATGCCGCCGTCAGCATCGGTATCGCCCTATACCCCGACCATGCCACGTCAAGGTCGGAACTTATGCGCTGTGCCGATGTGGCCATGTACAGGGCCAAGCGCTCGCGCCGTGGTTTTGCCGCCTACGACCGGGGGTCCGACGCCAACCACCGGAACCGGCTCATGACCGTCGAGCAGCTCCGTGAAGCCATCGGCACCGGCCAGTTGGTGTGCTATTTCCAGCCCCAGCTGACCGTGGCGTCCGAGCGGGTCGTCGCCGCCGAGGCCCTGGTCCGCTGGCACCACCCGACCAGGGGCATCCTGGCGCCGGCCGAGTTCGTGCCCCTGGCCGAACAGGCAGGGCTCATCAGCCTGCTGAGCCGTGCCGTCCTCGACTATGCCCTGGCCGAATGCCGTAAATGGCACGACGCCGGCCACCAGCTCAGCGTGGCCGTCAACCTCGCCGTGAGCGACCTGCTCGATACCACGCTGCCTTCCACCATCGCCGGGCTGCTCGTCGACCACGGGCTCCGGCCCCGGGACCTGGTGCTCGAGATCACCGAGAACGCCATCATGACCGACCCGGAACGGGTCGGTTCTGTCGTCGCCGAACTGCAGGAGTTCGGCGTCGGCTTCTCGGTGGACGACTACGGGACCGGCTACAGCAGCCTGAGCTACCTTCGCGACTTCCCTATAAGAGAGCTGAAACTGGACCGGAGTTTCGTGACCGGCATTGCCGACAGCCCGAGCGCACAGGCCATTGTCGGGGCCACCGTGTCCTTGGCCCGCTCGCTCGGCCTGCGCCTGGTGGCTGAGGGCGTGGAGACCCGTTCGGACTGGGAGCAGGTCCAAAAACTGGGCGTGGAAGTGGCGCAGGGATATGCGGTGAGCAGGCCTCAGTGCTCCCTGCATTTCGCCCAGTGGCTGGCGGACTGGTCGGAAATGGCCCAGCCTGGGGACGGGCGTCCTTTGACCGGGCTGCTATGGCCGGGGGGCCCTGAGCCGACGTGCCCTTCATGCGGCGCCGTGGCATGCGGCGCCGTGGCATGCGGCACCGTGGGCGCGTCCTGGCGCCTTCCCGCCGCTCTGGAGGGCGTCGCCTGACGGTGAGCCTGATCGTCGGCCGCCAGGCCGGGCGTGGCCGAGCGAGATCTGCTAACGGTCGAGGTCGCGCCCGGCGATGAGGTGCACCACCAATCCGGTCCAGCCCGTCTGGTGCGACGCTCCCAGCCCGGCGCCGGTGTCGCCGTGGAAGTACTCGTGGAACCACACAAGGTCTTTCCACCGGGCTCCCTCCTGCAGCAACAGGTCCTGCCCGTGCGCCGGCCGGTGCCCGTCCGGGCCGGCGAGGAACAGTGAGACCAGGCGCCGCGAAAGGTCGTCACCGACCTCCGAGAGCGTGGCCATGTGGCCGCTCCCGACCGGGTGCTCCACCTTCAGGTCGTCGGCGAAGTAGCGGCTGTAGCGGTAGAGCGCTTCGATGAGCATCACATTGAGCGGGAACCACACCGGCCCGCGCCAGTTGGAGTTCCCGCCGAAGAGCCCGGTCGTGGATTCGGCCGGCTCATAGTCGACTGACCACGATTGCCCATCGATGTCCAGGCTGAATGGGTGTTCGAGGTGGTAACGGGACAGGCTGCGCACGCCGTAAGGCGAAAGCATCTCCTCGGGGTCGAGCACGCGCCGCAAGATCCTTTCCAGGCCTTCTTCGCCGACTATTGACATCAAACGGCGGTCGCTCATCCCCGGGACGCGTGTGTGCGCCGTCCATGCGGCCAGCGCAGGCCTGTTTTCCTCAAACCACCGCGCCCGTTGCATGAACTCGGGGAGCTTGGCGGCCAGGGCCGGGTGCAGGGTGGTGACAGCCAGCACGGGTACGACGCCCACCATGGAACGGGCCCTGACCGGGGTCGAGCTCCCGTCGGGGAAGCGGATCACATCGTAGAAAAAGCCGTCGTCTGCGTCCCAGAGCCCCTTGTGCATGGCGGCGGCGATGTAGGAGTAATGTTCGTAGAACTTGATGGCCACGTCTTCGTAGTTAGGGTCCATGTCGGCCAGGCGCAGCGCCATTTCCAGCAGGGTCAAGCAGTACGTCGCCATCCAGGCGGTGCCGTCAGATTGCTCGAGGACCCCGGCGGACGACGGGGGGCGGGAACGGTCGAAGAGGCCGATGTTGTCGAGGCCGAGGAAGCCTCCCTCGAAGACGTTGTTGCCCTCGCGGTCCTCGCGGTTGACCCACCAGGTGAAGTTGATGATCAACTTGTGGAACATCCGCTCCAGGAAGTCGTTGTCCGGCCCCAGGCCTTGGGCTTCCCGCCGCCTCCTGTCGATGCGCCAGACCGTCATGGCGGCCCAAGCGTGCACCGGCGGGTTGGCGTCGCCGAAGTCCCATTCGTACGCCGGGAGCTGGCCATTAGGGTGCATGTACCATTCGCGCGACAGCAGGCGCAGTTGCTCCTTGGCGAAGTTGGGGTCGAGGTGGGCCAGGGACACGGCGTGAAAAGCCAGGTCCCATGAGGCGTACCACGGGTACTCCCACGAGTCGGGCATAGAGATCACGTCGTGATTGGAGACGTGTACCCACCCACAATTGCGCCCTTCGCGCCTTTGGGGGGGCGGCGCAGGCTGCGCCGGGTCGCCGTCGAGCCAGCGTTGGACGTCGAAATGGTAGAACTGCTTGCACCACAGCATCCCCGCCGCGGCCTGACGTAGGACCAGAGCTTCGTCGGCCGTCACGTCGGCCGGGGCCACGCTGGCGTGGTACTCGTCCGCCTCCTGGCGTCGCTTGTTGATCACGGAGGTGAAGCCGTTCCCGAGATCCCCGGCTTCGGCCCCGAAACGCAAGCGGATCTGCACTGTGGCGCCCGCGGCGAGCTCCAAGTGGTAGCGCAGCGCCGCCTTGGTGCCGGTGTGGGCAGGGTTCACCGAGGCCAGGTTGTGGACCACATGGTCGGAGATGCCGTCTTTCGGGAAGGCCGGCCCCGGCGCCCCCCAAAGCTTCTCCAGGTTGGTGTCGTTGTCGCAGAACAAGGCTTCAGGCTGCTTGCCGTCCGGTCCGGCGCCGGCGGCGAGGATACGCCGGCCGTACCTCACGCATTGCGCGGCCACGTTTTGTTGGGCCCCGCCCTCAAGGCGCAGCGACGGCCGTACGGCGCCGAGATCCCAGCTCCAGCGATTGCGGAACCAGATCGTGGGGAGCACATCGAGGGGTGCGGCGTCCGGTCCCACGTTTTGGACCTCGATCTGCCACAAGATGTCCTCCGGGGCGGCCTTGGCCCAGGTGACCGTGACGACGAAGAAGCGGTCCTCTTCGAAGATCCCCGTAGCAGTGAGCTCGTACTCGGGTTGGTCACGGCCGCGCCGGGCGTTTTCGGCCCGTAGCTCCTCGTAGGGGAACTTGGCCTGGGGGTAGTGGTAGCGCCACTGGAGCCAGCTCGCCGTCGGCGTGGCGTCCAGGTACCACCAACATTCCTTCACGTCTTCGCCGTGGTTGCCCTGAGAGTTGGTGAGGCCGTACATCCTCTCTTTCAGGATGGGATCTTGGCCGTTCCACAACGACAGGGCGAGGCAGATCACCTGGTCTTCGTCACAGATCCCGCCCATGCCGTCCTCGTTCCAGCGGTAGGCTCGAGAAACGGCATGCTCCCAAGGGAAGTAGGACCAGGCCGAGCCGTCAGGCGAGTAGTCCTCCCGCACTGTGCCCCAGGCCCGCTCGGCCAAGTACGGGCCCCACCTTCGCCACGGGACCCCGTAGGCGTCGGCGTCATGCAGGCGATGCCACTCGGCGGCTTGCGCGTTGGGGCCCGGGCGGCTCGGCTTGGAACTGGCACTGTCCATGCCGCTATCATCCCAGATCCCAGGTGAAACGGGCTGATTTTGGCCCTGGAGGCGGCTCCGTGAGGTTCTTCGGTGCACCGAAGATGGGAACAAGCAGGGCGAATACTTGACTTTGCGGCTCACAACGTCTTTGATGATGTTTTAGAAAGTGCGAAATATCCAACTTCCCCGCACGTCCCCAGGAGGTGGCGTTGAACCGATCTCAGCTTGTAGACGAGATAGCTAGTACGACAGGCCTTACCAGGCGCCAGGCCGAACAGGCCGTCGACGCGTTCGTAGGTACTATCGGCGACCAAGTCAGGTCCGGTACCAAGGTGACGATTTACGGTTTCGGGAGCTTCAACCCGACGTCACGCAAGGCCCGCACCGGTCGTAACCCACGGACAGGTCAGCCCGTCAAGATCGCCGCTTCGAAGGGGATCCGTTTCAGCCCCGCCACCGGCTTCAAGGCTGACCTCAACCTGAAGAAGGCAGCCGGTCGCAAAGCCGCTCCCGCCAAGGCGGTGGCGGCCAAGGCGACCACCGGTCGCGCTACGGCGTCCCGGGCGACGGCGGTGAAAACCGCTCCCGCCAAGGCGCCCGCGGCCAAGGCCAACGGCACTGCCACCGGCCGGACCGTATCGGCCCGGGCGACCAAGGCCGCCAAGGCCGCTCCCGTCAAGGCAAATGGCCGTAAGGCCGCAGCTGCCGCCAAAGCCACCGCTCCCCGGCCCGTAGGCCGGCCCAAGAAGGCCGCGGTCGTTGTAGCCAAGGCCCCGGCCAAGAAGGCTGTCGCCGCCAAGGCAACGGCTAAGACGGCAACGGCTAAGACGGCAACGGCCAAGAAGTCCGCCCCCGTCAAGGCCTCGGCGAAGAAGGCTTCCGCCGAGCGCCCCGCCAAGGCCAGCAAAGCGACCAAGGCACCGGCAAAAGCAGGTCGTGCGGCCAAGAAGTAAAACCTGTCGCCGGTGACCAAGATCAGATCTGATCTGGTCTGATCGCCGGCGACAAGAGCCAGCCGGTTGTCGGCAAAGCGCGACTGGCGGGCGAGGGTCTACTTGGGTGGCCCGGTTCTAGCCTCTGAGTTGGGGCGGGACCGTTAGAGCGTGAACGTTAGAGCGTTAAGGCCGCCATGTCCGAAGGATAGTCCACGTCCCAGGCCAAGCCCGGGTCGTGGACTACCCGCCACGGCAGGCCTGTGCGAGCCGCTTCTCGTTGGTGCCGTGAGAACGACCCGGGACCGTAAGCGAAATGGAACCCGCACCCGGCCGGAAGGCTGATCACGTTGGTGCCTTCTTCGCGCCGGTCAGGGACCAAGGCGATGCCTTGTACTTCTGCCAACCTCGGCAGGTCGTTGGCCAAGGGCAGGTCGGAATGGGCGACCACGAGACGGTTGTAACCTTCGGCGCACAATTGGGCAACTGCGGCATTTACGGCGCCGTTCAGCCCGAGGCCGGGCTCGGGCAAGGTACGTGCTCCCCGGCTGCGTGCCCACGTGGCCACTTCCTCGTCGTCGCAAACGACCACGACCGGTAGAGGCGCGGCGGCAGCCAGGACGTGTTCGGCCATTTTGCGGGCCAGAGCGGCCCGTTGCTCGGGCCCCAGGACAGAGGCCAGTCGCATCTTGGCCTGGGAAAAGGCCTTTACGGGCACGACTACCACAGCGGTGGCACCTGAGCCGGCAAGGCCGTCGTCGGAGCCCGCCACAGCGGCCACATCGGCCTCATCGGCGCCTTCGCTCATCGGGCCATGATGCTCATCGCGCCATGATACGGACAAGGAGAGCCCAAGCTTCTCATGCTGGCGCCCCGACGCTCATCGCCTCTAAGCCATAGCTCGGCTGCCGCTCGCCCGGGTGTTACCGTCGCACTCCATGGGGCCTGTCATTTCCCCACTGCAGACCGGTTTCCCGCCCCAAGCTGATGTCTTGGCCGTGGACGGCGAGGTGGTCTCCTACGCAGACTTGACGGCCGTGGCCATGCTTGCGGAGGAATGGGAGCCCTTTGTACACAGGGCCCGACGCGGTGCCTATTTGGCCACCTGCCGGGAAATTGACCAAGGCGCTCTACGCCAGGCGGGCCAACGGTTCCGCCGGGACCGTGCCCTGGTAGCGGCCGACGATCTCAAGGAGTGGCTGGTGGCAAGGTCGTTGGCACGCTCGGATTGGGAGGCCGCTCTGGCCCGGTCCCTACTACTGGAGGGCGACGAAGGCCGGGACGAGGGCGGTGGGGAAGGTGGGGACGGCCCGGGCTACGGCCAGGGCGCCCCGTCAGCAGAGTTGCTGTGGGCGGACGCCTTCTGCTCCGGGCTATGGGCCCGCAGCGCCCAGTTGGCCGTTGACTGGTTGGCCGCCCAGCTCATCGTCGACCGGCCCATTGCCGACCGGCTAATGGCCGGCCCGCCCACAGCCGACCGGCCCATTGCCGACCGGCTAATGGCCGGCCCGCCCACAGCCGACCGGCCCA
>PMWT01000231.1 GCA_003166025.1 Acidimicrobiaceae bacterium
TTGGGCAGGAAATGGCCCCAGTCAACTGGGGTTCACACGCGTTCGTTTTGACCGTTAGGCCCAGTGAGCAGGCTGTCCTCGTCTGTAGTGAGGATCGTTGACTTCGGGGGTGTTGCCTGGAATAGTTAGGCATCACCTTCAATCGGATAGCGATGACGAACGTGAGCGATGCCTGAGGGCCGCGAGCTGCGCCTCGTGCGGGGAGCTGGTGCGCCTGAGGTCACCGCTTCCCCTGTGGACCCTTTGGCATTGCAGGACAAGTTCATCGCCGGCTTCGAGGCCAGCCAAGTTGCCCGGGGGTTCAGCCCGCTCACCATCGACGGCAGCATCGCCACGCTGCACCGGTTCTTGGCGTTGGCGGCAAAGCCGGCTTGGGAGCTGAAGCCCGCTGACGTCGACGACGTGGTGGCAGAGCTCGTGCAGCGTGGCATCGGGGCCGTCACGAGACGTGATTACGTCGGCGTGTTCAAGCAGTTCTTCGCCTACTTGGAGGCTCGTCACGCGCCCGAGGTCGAGGCCAGTTTCGGCCTGAGGTTGGCCAACCCGGTGGACCAGTTCCACGCAGGTCGTCACGTCAGTTCCGACTCGCCCGCAGTACTGCCGCCACCGACCCCCAGGCGCATGGAGGAGTTCTTCGCCTTCCTGCGCGACCGGATGGAGACGGCACGAAAGTGGGCGCCGGCGGCCCGGGACTATGCACTGTTCCGGACGCTCTATCACGTCGGGCTGCGTTCGGCCGAGGCGGCGGCGCTGGAGCTGCGGGACCTGCATTTCGACCGGGGCCCGTTCGGCAAGCTGCACGTGAGGCTGGGCAAGGCGGCGAAAGGTTCTGGGCCCCGCCCTCGCTGGGTGCCCATGCTCGACGACCTGGCACTGGTCCTTCATTGGTTCGTCGACGACGTGAGACCTCGTTTCAAAGTGGCCGGCCCGGTGGTGTTCTGCGACGAGGGGGGCGGCGAGCTGAGCTCGGGCTCCATCCGCAACCGGTTGGCGCACCTGGTCGAAGCTGAAGGTCGCCCCGCCGAGGAGCGCTTCAGCCCCCATGGGCTCCGCCATGCCTGTGCCACCCGCAACTACGAACGCGGCGTCGACCTCGTGGCCATCCAGCAACTGCTCGGGCACTGGACCGTTGGCACGACTATGCGGTACGTAACGCCGTCGAGCACCTTTGTAGAGGACGCCTATCGAAGAGCGGTGTCAGAAGTGCTCGGCGACCTGGACGAGGAGGACTGATGGAGATCAGGTGGCGCCTGCGCATGGCCGCCGCCCAGAGGGAGGTCTGGACCGGCGCCCAGCTGAAGCGGTTGTTGTCAGACCGGGCGGGGCTCGAGCTGTCTTCGGCGTCGATATCGGCGCTGCTGACTAAGCAGCCCTCGCAGATAAAACTGAGCACATTGGCGGCGTTGTGCACGGCGTTGCAGTGCCAGCCGAGCGAGTTGATAGAAGTCGACACCTCGCCCGCCGCCATGCCAGCCAAGACGACCAAGGACGAGCCGCGGGCTAAGCGGGCCGGGGCGGGCCGGGGCCGTACGCCACCGCCGTTTTGAACGCTAAGGCAACCTGTCGGGCTTGCGGGGCCAGCGGGACTCACGCCAAGGGCCTCTGCACTCCTTGCTATTGGCACGCCCACCGGGAGGAGGCCAAGCGGACCTGCCCCGGTTGTGGCACGCCTGGCACCCTGCGCCCGGACGAAGGGGGCGTGTGCGGCTGGTGCGCCCGGAGAGCGCGGCCTCGAAAGCAACCTGTCCCCCGGCGTTGCGGGCAATGCGGGGCACTCGCGCTCCACGCCGGTTATGGGCTTTGCAACGGTTGTTATCAGCGTCACCCCGACCGGGTGACGACCTGGGCCCAGGGTGCGCTGGCCCGGCTCGGGCAACGCTGCCCCGGCTGGTTCGAGGCACTCGCCCTGGACATGTCGGCCCGGGGCTCATCGGCAAACGCCCTCGAGCACCTCCGCCAGGTGGAGCGCTGCATCCTGGCTGGTGCAGGCGACCCCGAGGCGGTCCTGGAGGCGGTGCGGGCCTCAGGGCGCTCGGTTGGCGCGACAGCTCGCCTGGTCGGTGAGTTCTTCGAACGCGAAGGTCTCTGCCGGGCACTGGACGACACCGATGAACGCGCCCGAGGGCGACGGGCCCGCCGGCTCGGGCGCCTCGGCCCGTCCCTGCGCCCCGTGGTGGGCGCATTTGCCGAACACCTTCTGGGGCAAAGAAAACGGGCTCGGCTCCTGGGGAGCAACGGCCTTTCCGACACCACGATCGAGCACCGGCTGGCGGACATCGCCGCGTTCGGGGCCCTGCTGGGCGAACGAGGCATCGATGACTGGGCGGCTGTCAGTGCCGGCGATGTCGACGCCTTCCTGGTCGCCAACATGAACTCTCGGGTCGCCAGCCTGCGTGCCTTTTTCGCGTTTGCCAAGCAGCGAAAAGTCGTGCTCGTGGACCCGACCGCCGGAGTTGACCACCGATCGCCCAAAGGCTTCAGCGGCCGGGTGCTGCTCCGTTCAGAGCAACGGGAACTGCTGGGACGTTGGGCCCGTCCCGACGTCAACGCCAACGAGAGAGCCGCGGGGCTGCTCAGCCTCCTGCACGGGGCCGGCTCCTACGAGCTCCGCCACCTGCTCGCGGAAGACATCGACTTGGACCGGAGCCGGGTGGTCCTCGGGCGTCGGCGCTTCGCTGTCCCTGTCGACCCCATCACGGTTGCCGCCCTTCGAGCCTGCCTCGCAGCTCGGGAGTCGCTGGTCACCGAGAACCCGCACCTGATTATCACCAAGGACAGCCGGATGCACACCCGGCCCTGTTCGCAGTACTACGTCTTCCACCTCTTTGACGACCTGGGGGTCAGCCCCCAAGTCCTCCGCCAGACACGCCTGGTGCACGTCGCCCACCGCGCCGACCCCCGGGTGCTCGCTATCGCCTTCGGGCTGACCGAGGGCGGCGCCCTGCATTACATGGCCGACAGCGTCGACCATGAAGAGCTGGCCTTCGGGGCGAAGCCGTGAGCTTTAGGCACCACCTCGCACATGTTGGCCGGAACATATGCGCTTTCTCGAACGGCCAATGGCTGGCGATGGCCAGCGACCGGCGCTCGTAGGCGGCGGCTACGAAGCGGAAAAACAACTGGGCGCCGGTGTCGTCGAGCGGGGCGAACCCTATTTCGTCACAGATGACCAGGTCCGCCCGCAAGATGGACTCGATCACCTTGCCCACCGAGTTGTCCGCCAAGCCCCGGTAGAGCGACTCGACGAGCTCAGCGGCGACGAAGTAGCGGACCTTGTAGCCGGCGTCGACGGCGGCGTGGCCGAGGGCGACCAGGCAGTGGCTTTTCCCGGTGCCGGGCGGGCCCACGAAGCACGGGTTCTCCTTGGCCCTCACCCATTCCAGGCTGGCCAGGTAGTCGAGCGTGGCCCGGGGGACCGAAGATGCCGAAAAGTCGAAGTCTTCAAACGACTT
>PMWT01000117.1 GCA_003166025.1 Acidimicrobiaceae bacterium
GGCGCTGAGAGCACCGGCATGGCTGCTCCCGCCTGGTCGTGGGCGCCGAACTGCACCCTGGGCCCGGTAGGCCTGGCCATTGCCGTCCTGGTCCTGCTCACGAGCAGATAGGCGTAGGCAGCCAGGGCGACGTCGCTGAGAGCTTGCAGTGACAGGGTCACCGCAGAACGACGGGCGACCGACGCAATGGCAGTGACCACGACCGCTACCAGCAAGACGGAAAGGACGTCACGGCGCCGGCGCCGGGCCTTGAGCCGTTTGGCGCTGAGCGAGGCAGCCGCCAACGCCTCCGGCAGGGAGGACGGGACACTAGGTGCAGTGCCGGCGGTCGAAGGGGCTGGGTCGCTTTGTGGTCCGCCGAGGGGGTAGCCCGCCACGCTTACGGTGTAGGGCAGCGGCCGGCGGCGATTGGCAGGTGGCACCCGTACCGGGGCGGCATGTTCCAGAGCGTGCAACTCGTTGCGGAACAGCCCTATCGAATCCCCGAAGGCGGGCCGCCGTGACCACACCCAATAAATCACGACAACGCCCCAGAGGATGGCGACGAGAAACTCGGCTCCCATTATCTAACTCCTCGGCCTACCGTCGGTCTTTCATCGGACGGTAGTCTGCGCAACACCGAGAATGGTGGATCCTCCCGTTTTGGGGAGCACATTGGCGAAGACGTCAGCGTTCGAAACCCAACTGGTCGTTGCCGATGAGGCCGTCTATTTCATCCTCGATGGGCCGGGGCCGACTCGCCTCGGACGGCCCGGGAGCCAGGATGGTGGTCGCCTCCCGGCGCCAGTTCCCGCTACGGCCTCCGGTCTTCTCCCACAACGCCAGATCCCCGATAACCATGGCCCGGTCGAACGACTTGCACATGTCGTAAATGGTCAGGGCGGCGACCGCACAGCCTGTAAGCGCTTCCATTTCGACGCCCGTCCTGTCGACGGTCTCGACTTGAGTCTCCACTTCGACGTAGTCGTCGCCGATCGTGAAATTTATGGTCACGGCTCCTACGAGCAGAGGATGGCAAAGAGGTATGAGCTGGGCCGCCTGCTTGGCCGCCTGGATCCCCGCCACGCGCGACACGGCCAGGACGTCGCCCTTGGTGATGGCGTTACTGGCCACTTTCGCGGTCGTCTCGGGCTGCATGTGCACCCGGCAGCGGGCCATGGCACGCCGGTGCGTGGGGTCCTTCGGAGTGACGTCGACCATGCGAGCACGTCCCAATGGGTCAAGGTGTGTCAGGCCGTGATCGGTCACAGGGCGATTCTATGCCAAACGGTCCGCTGGGCCCACCTGGGGCTGTAAGCCCTGTTCACGGGCGAGGCGCTCCACAAGGAACTTCCGGAACGGCGGTCCGAGGTCCTCACGTTCGAGGGCGAGCTCCACCGTCGCCTGCAGGTAATCGAGCTTGTTGCCCACGTCGAAGCGGCCCTGGCGGAAAGTCCAGCCGTACACGGGCTGGCGCTCGGTGAGCGTTTTGATGGCGTCAGTGAGCTGGATTTCGCCGCCTCGACCGGCGGGGGTATGGGCGAGCACGTCGAGGATCTCGGGACTGAACACGTAGCGTCCCATCACCGCCAGGTTGGACGGCGCCTCATCGGGCGCGGGTTTTTCGACGAGGTCCTCGATCTCCACGATGTTGTCCTCGAGCGGCTTCACGGCGGCGCAGCCGTAAGAGGAAATATCCTGCGGAGGGACCTCCTTGAGGGCGATGACGCTGTGCCCGAAGCGCTCGAAGGTGGCCAGCATCCCGGGCAGCACCCCCGCCTTGGGGTGCATGATGTCATCTCCGAGCATTACGACAAAGGGCAGGTCCCCGACGTGTTCGGCCGCCGCCTGGACGGCGTGCCCCAGCCCTTTGGGCTCGCCCTGGCGCACGTAATGGATGTCGGCCATCTCGGCGATGCGCCGCATCTCCTCGAGCTCGTCCAGCTTCCCCCCTTCCTGGAGGTAGTACTCGAGCTCGAACGAACGGTCGAAGTGGTCCTCGAGGCTGCGCTTGCCCCGGCCGGTGATGACCAGGATGTCGGTGATGCCGGCCGCTACGGCTTCTTCCACCACGTACTGGATGGCCGGTTTGTCGACCAGGGGCAGCATCTCTTTGGGCTGGGCCTTGGTGGCCGGAAGGAACCGAGTCCCCAATCCAGCGGCCGGTATCACGGCCTTGCGAACCCTCTGTGACATCAGCGCCCTCCTTCTCAGGGCCGCCACCCGGCCCCCAACGATGTCAGTCGGAGCCTCGGCCCCGTCGTCCTGACTAGGTTCTACCACTTCAGCGGCTTGTAGCCACCCGGCACGCGGCTCAGGTCCCAGCCGAGCCGCCGGGCCTCCCTGTCGCTCCGCGCTCGTACCCGGCTACACTTAGCAGTTGAACAGTGAGAGTGCTAATGAAAGGGCAGCTTCACATGCCAACCTACGAGTACGCCTGCAAATCCTGCGGCGAACATCTCGAAGTCGTGCAGTCGTTCAAAGACAATGCACTGACTGAGTGCCCGGCGTGCGGGGGCACGCTGCGAAAGGTATTCGGGAACATTGGCATAACCTTCAAGGGCAGCGGTTTCTACAAGACCGACAGCAGGTCGGACGGCCATAAAAGCGCTTCGAGGCCGGCGGAGACGAAGACGGCCGAGGGGGGCGCCGACAGCGCCGGCAAGGCCCCTGGTGCACCGGGCGGGCCCAAGCCCGAAGCAGCTTCGAGGGACAGTGGCACTAAGGACGGCGGGGCTAAGGACGGTGGGGCCAAGGAAAGCGCCAGCAAAACAACGGCTCCAGCCAGCTCTTCAGCGGCCGCCGCCTCCTAGGCACGCGCTCAGGCGCCGCTCATCGACATTTCAGAAATGGCGAGGGTCACGCCCGCGGCGGACGAAGGTAGCCATTGCAGGTCGTTGCCCACAGTCGTGACGCCCTGGAGCATGCGTTGGATGCTCGACGCGATCGTTATCTCTCTCACCGGGGTGGACAGCTCGCCGCCCTGGAACAGCAAGCCCTCCGCTCCCACCGAGAAGTCGCCGCTAACCGGGTTCACGCCCGAATGGAGCCCGCTGAGGGACTGGACCAAAAGGCCCTCTCCCAGCCGGGCTAGTACCTCGTCCGCGCTGAGCTCCCCGGGCACCAGGTAGACGGCCCGACTGCCTACGCCGGGGGCGCTCTTGTAACCGGCCCGGACGGCGCTGGCGGTAGAGGACGTGGCCGCGCGGCGAGCCGAGGTGCTGTCGTAGAGATAGGCACGCAGCACACCGCCCTCGATCATCGTGTTGGGACGGCAGGCCAGGCCCTCGTCGTCGAAAGAGGCGGCGCGCCATGCCTCAGGGAGCGTGGGGTCGTCCACCAGGGTGACACCGGGAGCGGCCACTTGCTCACCCAGGCGGTCCGCGAAAAGTGAGGTCCCCTTCAGGACCCTCTCCCCGCTCAAGACCGAGCCCAGCAGGCTTGTCAACTGTGCGCTCACCCTGGGCTCGAAGACAACGGGCAGATGGGCAGACCGGGGCTTGGTCGCTCCCAGCAACCGCACGGCCCGAGTGACGGCGTCGCCTGCCGCCTTGGCCGAGTCGAGCTCGGAGGGAGCACGGCCGACGCTGAAGCCGTAGGCCACCTGGCTCTGGGCGCCCTCCCCGGCCACGGCGACGGCCGACAGGTAGCACGCCGTCGAACGGTCGCTGGCCTGTACCCCCAACGAGCTGGCCAGAGCTTTCTCGCTGCACGCGTCGCCCCAGTTAGCCGACTCCACTTGCCGGACGCGGGGGTCGGCGGCGCGTACCGCCCGCTCGAGGTCGAGGGCGGCATTGACTTTGTCGGCCGTCGGGTAGCCCGCCAGCTCCTCGCGCCACAGGTCTAGGACTACGGGGCGGGCGCCGTCCGGCTCGGGCAGACCGACCCAAGCCTCGGCGCTCGAGAACGAGGCGTTGTCGCGGGCCTCGGCCAGCGTCTCGGCCAGCACCTCCTCGTCGAGCGACCCGGCGTAGGCAAAGCCCTGACGGCCTCCACGCACCACCCTGACGCCGGCGCCGGCGGACGTGGCGGACGACAGGGACTCCACCTCGCCCTCGT
Source organism: Acidimicrobiaceae bacterium (assembly GCA_003166025.1). Classification (GTDB taxonomy): domain Bacteria; phylum Actinomycetota; class Acidimicrobiia; order Acidimicrobiales; family Palsa-688; genus Fen-671. The sequence goes on from PMWT01000117.1 coordinate 4,039, forward strand.
ACGCGCGGACCTCGGTCTCGGTACCCCTTGAAACATAGACCTCGACGTCCTCGCCGTCCCGGGCCCAACCGGCCACCCTGGCCGCCACTTCCAGTAGCTCGCTCAACGGGCCGTACCGCCGATCGTCAGCCCACGTACGCGTAGGGTGGGCTGGCCCATCCCGACGGGGACGCCCTGGCCCTGCTTGCCGCACGTGCCCGGCCAGCCCATGGCGAAGTCGTCACCGAGCGCATCGATGTCACGCAGGACCTGCGGGCCGTTGCCGATGAGGTTGGCGTCCCGGATGGGGCCCGTCAACTGGCCGTCCTCGATCATGTAGGCCTCGGTCATGCCGAAAACGAAATCCCCGGTGGCGGTGTTGACCTGGCCACCACCGAGCTGAGCGACGTAAACGCCATGGCGGGTCTGGCGGACGATCTCGTCGGGGTTTTCGCCCCCGTTGAGCAAATAGGTATTGGTCATCCTGACCATCGGAAGGTGCTGGTAGCTCTGGCGCCGGCCATTGGCCGATACGTCCTTGTCCTGTTGGCGGGCGCGCAGCCAGTCCCACATGTAGTCCGTGAGCACACCGTCCTGGATGAGGACGTTGCGCGAAGTGGGATGGCCCTCGTCGTCGATCGCCATGGCGCCCCACTCGTGGCTCATCGTCCCGTCGTCCACGAGCGTTACAAAGGGGGCGGCCACCTGCTCTCCGACCTTGCCGGCGAAGACAGAAACGGCCTTGACGATGTGATCGGCCTCGAGCCCGTGACCACAGGCCTCGTGGAAGAGCACGCCGCCGCTACCGCATTTGATGACAACGGGCATGGTCCCCGACGGCGCCGGTCTCGCCTCCAGCTTGCGCAGGGAGCGACGCGCCGCCGAACGGGCGAGCTCTTCGACGTCATGGCGGTCGAACAGCTCGAAGCCCATGGTCGCCCCGACGCTTTCCGCCCCGGTCTGCATCCCCGTGTCGCCACTGGCAACGACCGTTACCCGGAACTGTGCCCGGACCTGGTCGTCGGAGGCCAGCACGCCCTCTGAACTCGCCACCAGGACTTGTCGGCGGCTGTCGCGGTAGAAGGCCTTGACCTGGCGTACCGAGCCGCCGGCGGCCCGGGCGGCGGCGTCGGCCTTGCGCAACAGCTCCACTTTCCTGTCCTTGCCCACGCCGGCGGGGAGCACCTCGACCGGAGAGGGGGTCGCCGGCTGCCTCCGGGAAAGGGCCACCTCGCGGGTGCCCCCTCCCCCACTTCGCGCGGCCGCGGACGCCGACTCGGCCGCTTTGAGCAGACCTCGCTCGGAGAGGTCCGCCGTGTGCGCGAAACCTGTGGTGTTGCCGGCAACGACGCGGATGCCTGCCCCGCGCTCCCGGCCGGAACTGATGTCCTCGATCCGGCCGTCGTCGAGCCCCAGGGTCAAGCCACGGCGGTCCTCGGCGAAGACCTCGGCGAACTCGCCCCCCGTCTTGAGGGCCTGGTCCAGGACGCGAGCCACGACGGCTTCGTCGATTAAATTGGGGTCGGCGGCTGCCGCGGTCATAGCCCAGACCAAGCTAGTGGCCCGGTCTGGGTACTACCCTGAGCGCCTCATTCGCGGTGCTGATGTCGGAGGGCCAGGACACGAGGTAGCTTGAGGGGGTGCTACTGGAGACGATCAGCGGACCCAGCGACCTACGGGCTCTCGACTACGAGCAGTTGGGCATCCTGGCCGGAGAGATCCGGGACTTCGTCGTCCAGGCCGTGTCCACCGCCAACACGGGCCACCTGGGCAGCAACCTTGGGGTCGTAGAACTCACCCTGGCCCTGCACCGGGTGTTCGACTCACCGCGCGACTACCTCATCTGGGACACCGGGCACCAGGCCTATGTCCACAAACTGGTGACGGGCCGACGGGACATGTTCAGCTCGTTGCGCCAGGCCGGCGGGCTCTCGGGCTACCCGTCACGCGCTGAGTCGGTGCACGACTGGGTCGAAAACAGCCACGCCTCTACCGCCCTCAGTTACGCCCACGGTCTTTCTGCCGCCGTAAAGCGCAGCAGCCACCCCGGGCGTCACGTTGTCGCCATAGTCGGGGACGGCGCTCTCACCGGTGGTATGGCCTACGAAGGCCTCAACAACCTCGGCCATAGCGGGTCGCGGGTCATCGTGATACTCAACGACAACGGACGCTCTTACGCGCCGACGGTGTCCCGTCTTTCCGAGAGCCTCACCCGGTTGCGCCTCCACCCTGGGGTCAATTCAGCCCGGCGCCGTATCGAGTCGGCGGTCCGGGACTTTCCTCGGGTCGGGAGCCTGGCCTATTCGAGCCTTCAGGGCTTTTATTCCGCCATCCGCGAAGTGATCGAGCCACCGGCGTTCTTCGAGGCTCTGGGTGTGCGTTATGTCGGCCCCCTCGACGGCCACGATATTGCCGGAATGGAACAGGCTTTTCGCCAAGCCGCCGCGTTCGATGGCCCGATCGTCGTCCATGTCATAACCCAGAAGGGCCGTGGCTATAAATTCGCCGAGGAAGATGAGGAAAAGTGTCTTCACGACGCAGCCTCTTTTGACCCCGCGGTCGGACCGACCCAATCGTCGCGTGCCCTGAAGGGTTACACGCTGGCCTTCAGTGAATCAATGCTGGAAATTGCCGAAGAGCGCGACGACGTGGTCGCCATCACGGCGGCAATGCCCGGCCCCACTGGGCTATTGCCTTTCCAAGCCCGTTTCCCGGACCGGTTTTTCGATGTCGGTATCGCTGAACAGGCGGCCGTGACCTCGGCCGCCGGCATGGCCATGGGCGGTTTGCGGCCCGTGGTGGCGGTTTACTCGACCTTCCTCAGCCGGGCGTTCGACCAGGCCAACCTGGACGTAGGTCTCCACGGCCTCCCGGTTGTCTTCGCCCTGGACCGGGCGGGCATCACCGGCGACGATGGTCCGAGCCACCACGGGATACTGGACATGGCGCTCTGCCTCAAGATCCCGGGCATGACCATCTTCGCCCCCTCGTCTGCTCAGGAACTGAAGGTGATGCTCCGCTCAGCTTTGGACCTCTCGGGGCCCTCGGTCCTGCGCTTCGCCAAGACGGCGGCCCGTCAGGTGCCGTCCAACCAGGTCGGCACGGGCCTGTCGGCCCGGCGCGTCCGTGCCGGGGACGGCTCGGTCTGCATCCTCGCTGTGGGCAAGTTGCTCGAGCCGGCCGAGGAGGCGGCCGCCCTCCTCGCTGACGAGGGGGTAGAGGCCGCGCTCTGGGATGTAAGGGTGGTGCGACCGCTCGACCCGATCATGATCGCCGACGCCGGCAGGCACGCCTTGGTCGTGACGGTGGAAGACGGGATCCGCAATGGCGGAGCCGGCAATTTCATCGCCGACGCCATCGCCGACCTCAACGCCAAGCGTCAGAGCCCACCAGTGCTCAACCTCGGGGTCCCGACGGCCTACATCCCCCACGACAAGCCCGAGCGGATCTTGGGCCAGTTGGGCCTGGACGGCCCGGGCATCGCCGCCTCGATCTTCAAGGCCATTGACCCCGCTCCGGGCCTGCGGGCCCCAGCGTACATGGGCGTCGAGGACCGGACGTCGGACCGAGCTTCGATCGAGGCCGACGCCGCCAGCCTGAGCTGAGAGTACGGGCCCAGCCGTTCTGAGCCTGCCCGCCGCCTTGCAGCAGGTCTTGTGCTCTGAAGGGATATGAAATACACTGAGAGTGCTTCCCCCTAAGCAACAAACCCTCGTCTCAGGGAGACGCCCGTGCACTCACAACTCTGCTTCGCTCCCGAAGTCCTGCACGTCTTGCCGTGGCCGGACGACGTAATAGACAACCTCGGGCATGACCCGAGGTCGACGTACGTGGAGGAGTACTGGCTGGGGATCCTGGGCCCGTCGACGGTCTGGCTCCTGCGCCGCTTCGCCGCCGGCTTCGAGTACGGCCCCGAAGGCTTCGACCTGGACCTGGCCGAGACGGCCCGCTCGCTCGGGCTGGGCGACCGCAGCGGCAGGCACTCGCCCTTCGTGCGCAGCATCAACCGGACCATCCAGTTCGGCCTGGCCCAACTGGTGGGCGAGGACGCCCTTTCGGTACGCCGGCGGGTCCCGCCTCTCAACCGGGCTCGGGTTTGCCGGCTCTCCCCCGCCCTGCAGGCCCGGCACTCGGCCTGGCAGGAGCAACAGCTGCAGATCCCGGCCGACGAGCACCAGCTACGCCGAGCGCGCCAGCTAGCCCTGTCGCTCATTGACCTGGACGAGGATTATGGCGCCGCCGAGCGCCAACTGCTGCGGTGGCGCTACCCGAGCTCCCTGGCGAGCGAAGCGGTGGAGTGGGCCGGCGCTCAGAGGCGCTCGGGAGTTTTCAGCACGGCGGGCGCCGACGCGGGACCGGGCGGCGACCGTCCGTAGAGAACCGCTCCTCAACTCCTACGAGGACCGCTGCGGGTTAGCGGTTGACACCGAGGAACTGAGCGCCACTATGGCAAGTCCGATAAGTAATGACCGAACCGCGAGGGCGACATGGCTAGGAGTAAGACCATTGGCCCTTTTCCCGTCGTTCCACATGTATTGCGATGACCGCAAGCTGGCCCGGTCCAGAGCACCGGGGCCGGCGCCGGTTGCCCGAGGGTGGCGCTTCGCCTAGCGGGACGCGCTTGCGCTGCGATGAACCTGGGTAGAGACGTCCGTGGAGGGTCCCGGGAGGAGCATCGATGTGTTACGTAGCTAGGTGCGCCCTCGATCGCGACGCGAACGCGGTTGGCATAGGCCGGCGTTTCATAGCGGCGCAGTTAGCGCGCTGCGGGCTCGTGCCCTCTGATGGGACGGTCGCTTATCTCGACGACGTTTTGTTGGCCACCAGCGAGTTGCTCGCGAACGCAGTCAAATTCGGGGATGGCGAGCTCGACCTGTGCTTGCAGGTCCACCGAGACGAGATCAACGTTCAGGTCACCGACGACAACCCGGCTCAGGCGACGAGGCGTTCCCCGGAAGTATTTGACGAGAACGGACGAGGGCTGGCACTAGTTGAAGCGGTCGCGACCCGCTGGGGCCAGGAACGCAGGGGCACTGGCAAGGCTGTTTGGTGCTCCTTCAGCCTACCGTCCGGTAAAGACTTCGCCGGCGACTGCGGCAGGTTGTGAGATTTGAGCCGTCAACCGAGCCCGGCTCCGGGGCGAGGTGGCGGTTGCCACTCGATGGAGACGCGGCTCACTCGATCACCTCGGGAGCTGGTTTAATCGACCATGAGCCTTCCACCGAGCCTTCCTGCTGGTCACAACGTCCAGCCCCTTTCTGACGAGCACCTTCGAGTTATGGGCTCGATCGTGACAGCGCTCGGCCATCTTGACCTGGCCCTGCTAAGGACAGTGCGCGACCTCGTCCCTGGCGCGGACGGGCCTAGCGTGGAAGCGCTGTTGGCGGGCGACAACACTTCCCAGCTGACGGCGAAGTTCGACCGATTGGTGAAGCAGCACCATCCCGACGAGCCCATCTGTGCCCAGGTCGTCACTTGGTGCGTAGCGGTTAATAGGCTCTGTGGACGCTGGGAGCGGGAAACTCACGCGTCGTGGGTGGGTGACCAGCCCGACGAGTCACTAAGACGGGTCAGTTATAACAAAACTGCGTACCGTGGCGGCCTGCCGGTAGAGCAGACCGGTCTCGACGACCTCCGCCATATCGCAGACGATCTCGGCGACCGGATGGCCGAGCTGACAGGTCTGCGAGAGACGCTCGACATCCATGGCAGCCAAGAGCCTTGAGGGTAGTGGGTGCTGGGGCTCGAGGCTCTGGCGGCGCAGGCCACGTCTGAACCACCATGACGAGACCACAATGCCGAGCACGGTGAGGGAGCACGACAGGCCCGTCTTGGCCACCAGGTAAGTGGCAATGGGGACATTGACCAGCAAGGCGATAGTGCCGGCTGCGTTCACGAGACTGACCAACGCCCACAGGAGGCTGATCCTCACGAACAGTTGCCTGACCTTCGGCCGCTTCAGGAACGTTGCCGGCATGGGTACGAAGTCGTGGGCTAGTTTCTCGGCCAGGGGCCGACCAAGGGGCACTGACAGCAGGAACGCGCCGCCTACGAGGGCGGTGGCGAGCGAGGGCTGCAAAAAGTACACGAACATGCTGGCACCACTGGCCAGCGCCACGATGGAACGAGCTGTCAGGCCGACGGTGGCGAGGACAAGGAGGCCGGGGAGCCGGTCCTTCCGCCACAGGTGGCGCACGAGTGCCAGGTAGTTCCAGGCCAGCGCGCTGCAGATGGCCCCTGTCGGCCCGAGCAGGCAAAGGGCCGCATAGAACAAGGCCAACGGCACCAGCGTGGCTTCGATGACCTGGGGCGCCGCCCGTCTGGCCAAATCTCTCAGACGCGGCAACTCGAAATGATGGTCCACACTATTGTCTCAGGGCTACAGTCCCGGCCCTGGACCGGTACCGCTCCCCACGAGTTCGCGCCACGAGCGCGCCCGGGTTGGTCTCGGCGGCACTTTTGAGCCCGCGGTCGTGACGCCTTGATTGCGCCAACACCTCGTCCCTAACCCTTCGTCACCCGGTCCCCACCAAGGGCGTAGGTCAAGCCCGGCGTAGCGCCCCTGGCCGGCTCTTGCCGGCCCGACACGGGGGGCTTCTGTCGTGTCGTTGTGATCGTACATCCTTTCTGGAGCGACAGGGACGGCATTAGCCACGCCGCCCACCGCTCACCACTTGTAGAAGTGGTGCCTGCCTGCGCTCTCTCCGCGCCCCAGGGCGTACCCGACGAGCCAAATAATAGAGAAAATGACGGCGGCGATCCACAATAGATGGACAGCGAAACTAAGCCCCACAAAGAGCAGGACAACAACTAGTGCCAGCACAATGATCATGTTCTTACAGCTTTCTCGTCGTCGATGAACCGCCATACAACTCACCCGCTAAGGCGTCCATATTGTGGCCTCCCTAGTAGAAAAGTCACCAGGGTCTGGGGCAACGTGCTCGGAATTACCGATCTGCAAGCGCTCCCGCGTCAACACGGAGCGTACAATAAGGGAGTCTACATCGGGTGCTGTCTGAACCGTCAGATCTCTTGGGGCGGCTCCTTGGCCTCCTTGTCACGAAGGGCCCCAGCCGAAGCCGCTCGCCTGCTGCTCGATCACGGGCTAAGAGGCGCCGAACTGTCCGTCCAGCTCCTCGTACGCGGGTGTCGTTCATCGAAGGCTGTACATATATGGCCTGGCCGAGAGCGCGAGGGGTTACCAGTACCTGATGTCGATGGTGTTCGAGAACATTCATCTCATCGCTCACATCGGGGTGGTCATTGAGCACCCGCGAGACCGAAGACGGGGCGACGCGTGCCAGGTGGGCCACCTCGTTGATCTTGATCACGATCGGGTGACCTCAGTCGAAACGGTACTTTTGCAGGATCTGCTCATCGACCTCGACACCGAGCCCCGGCTCCCGAGGCACGGTGACCCAACCTTTATCGTGAGTGAAAGGGTTCTTCACCAGCTCGTGCTGCATGGGGTTGGTGAGCGGCTTCATTTCGAACAACAGGCAACGGGGCGTCGAGGCGGACAACGCCAGGCTGGCTGCAGTTATGACACCGCTACTCCAGGCGTGGGCGTTATACCAGACGTCGGCTTTCTCAACGAGCTCAATGACCTTCAGCGAGCCGGTGATGCCCTCCGCCCGACCGGGGTCGCAACCGACCACGTCCGTGACCCCGCTCTCGATGACCCGGGCGAACCCCCTGGCATTCCACTCCCGCACGCCCGTGCCGATCAGGCACTTGGCGTGAGCCCGTAGGCTCAGGAACCCGGCCGTGTCCGTCGGCTCCAGCGGCTCTTCGAACCAGTAGAGCCCGTACTCCTCGAAAGCGTTGGTGCGCTTGATCATAGCCGAGCCTTGCCCCGCTTGCCCATCCCCACCTTGACTCCCTGGTAACCCTGTTCCCGCACGTAACGGCCGTGCTTTTCGGCCTCGTGCTCCAGGCTCTCGTCGAAGGCATGGGTGCTGGCGATGACGGGGAGGCGGTCGCGGTAGGCGCCCCCTATCAGGTTGACGACGGGCTGGCCGAGCAGCTTGCCCTTCCGGTCCCACAAGGCGATGTCGATGGCGCTGATGGCAAAGGAAGCCGGGCCGCCCTCGTAGCCGTACCACCAGGAATTCTGGTGGAGCTTGCGCCACAGGGCGACGTTTTGCATAGGGTCCGCGCCCAGCAACTGCTCACCCATCGCTTCGATGATCCGCTCTGTGGCCCGGGTGGGCTCAGGGAACTGGGTGATGGCCTCTCCCCAGCCCACCGTGCCGTCGTCGGCCTCTACCGAGCAAAACGTCAGGTAGCGGGTATTGTCCGAATCGTTCGGTTCCGGGTAACT
>PMWT01000116.1 GCA_003166025.1 Acidimicrobiaceae bacterium
GGTGACGAGTTCGCGCATGGCCACTACGGGGCCGTCCGGCGCCATCGCCTCCGCGAAGGAAATGCGTTCGGGATCGTGAAGGTGCAGGAGAGCCAGGTGATCGAGACCGAGACGCTCCATGCTCTCTTTCACCGAGGCACGTACCCGTGCGCCGTCGAACGGGCCCCCATCGACAGGGTCGACCTTGGTGCCGAGCAGGGCCCCGACCGGTAGGCCCCCTATCTGGCGCAGCACTATGCCGATACGCTGCTCGGAAACACCGTACCCGTTGGACGTGTCCACGAAGTTCAGGGGCCCGGCGAAGGCCCGGCGGGCCGTTGCCAGGGCACGTTCCTCCGGCACGGAGCCGCCGTACACCGACATGTCCCCGATCTCGCCTGTGCCCACGCACACGGCTGTGACATACCGGCCGGTGCGGCCCAGGGGGCGAGGGGTGAGGACGTCAACAGTCACAGCGCAGCCGTATGCGACGGTGCAGGCCAGCGATGGCTGGCCCAGCGGTCGTCCAACGTCCCCCCTTTTGTAGGCTTGCCCAACAAACCGTACACTGCGAGTTATCCTATTGGCAACATCCTATTGACCAGGGTCAAAGACGAGCTCATGAGCCAAGACTCCCTCACCTACGTACGTACGCGAGGCAAAGAGATCCTCGACGTCCATGGCACGCCTGTCCGTTTGCGGGGAGCCTGCATCGGCGGGTGGCTCAACATGGAAAACTTCATCACCGGGTACGCGGCTAACGAGTCGCTTATGCGGGCCTCCCTCAAACGGGTGCTCGGTCCTGAGCGCTACGAACTGTTCTTCGAGAGCCTGCTCACCAGCTTCTTCGGGGAGCCGGACGCGGCCTTCCTAGCCCAGACAGGCCTAAACTCGGTAAGGATCCCCGTCAACTACCGTCACCTCGAGGACGACGCGGATCCGTTCGTCGTCAAGAAGGACGGCTTTCGCCACCTGGACCGCGCCATTGCCGCCTGCGCCGACCATGGCATCGTGTCGGTGATCGACCTGCACGCTCTTCCGGGGTCACAGAACCACCACTGGCATTCGGACAACGCCACCCACCGGGCGCTGTTCTGGGAACACCGGCACTTCCAGGACCGTGCCGTCAACATCTGGGAAGCCATCGCCGACCACTACAAAGACAACGTCTGGGTGGCCGGGTACAATCTCCTCAACGAGCCGGCGGACGAGTCCCGGGCCGTCATCGGGCCCTTCTACCAGCGCCTGGTGGGAGCGGTCCGCGCTGTCGACCCCCATCACACCCTCTTCGTCGACGGCAATACGTACTCGACGGAGTTCGACGTCTTCCAAGAGGTGTGGGAAAACACGGTCTATACCTGCCATGACTATGTCCCCGCCGGCCTCGGGCGGGGCGGGCCCTACCCCGGGGTGACTGACGGGACCTATATTGACCGGGCCGCCGTCGAGCGGAAGTTCCTGAAGCGCTCGGAGTACGCCCGTCGCACCGGCACACCTCTGTACGTCGGGGAGTTCGGCCCGATCTATACTGGTGACGAGACCGTCGATGCCCAGCGTCGCCAGATATTGGCGGACCAGCTCGACATCTACCGCGAGCACGGCGCCGGTTGGGCAATATGGATGTACAAGGACCTCGGGCGCCAGGGCCTCGTCAGCGCGGCGCCCAGCTCGGCGTACCGGCGGCGGTTCGCCGACTTCATCGCCAAGAAGGACCGGCTGGGCGCAGACCAGTGGGGTAGCACGGGAGAGGGCCCCAAGGAAGTGACGCAACCGGTGCAGGACCTCATCGCCCGGGAGTTCCCGGGCTTCGACCCCTACCCGTTCGGCCGCTTCGACTGGGCCCGCACCTTGCTCCTCAACATCATTTTTGCCCAGCCGCTCGTCGACGAGTACGCCGACCTTTTCCGTGGTCTTGACGACAGCGAGCTCCTGGCCCTGGCGGGTTCCTTCGCTTTCGAAAACTGTACGGTCCGCCGGGCACTGTGCCTGCAGCTCTCGCAGGGGTAGGGCGGCCGACGCCGACCGGTTGCCCGGGCAGAGGCATAGGTGTAGGTTTTGTTGTTGGTATCTACAAAAGGAGGATTCCGTGGACGACCGCTTTGCACCTAAACGCGAGGACCACTTCAGCTTCGGGTTGTGGACGGTGGGATGGCAGGGCCGGGACCCCTTCGGGGATGCCACGCGCGCACCGCTCGACCCAGTGGTGTCCGTGCACCGGCTTTCGGAGCTGGGCGCCTGGGGCGTGACCTTCCACGACGACGACCTGATCCCTTTCGGTGCGGGCGACGCCGAGCGGGAGACCGTTATCAAGCGCTTCCGGGCCGCCCTTGACGAGACCGGCATGGTCGTTGAGATGATGACCACCAACCTGTTCACCCACCCGGTGTTCAAGGAGGGGGCCTTCACCGCCAACGACCGCAGCGTCCGCCGCTATGCCTTGCGCAAGACACTGCGCAACATCGACCTGGCAGCTGAACTTGGGGCGCAGACCTACGTCGCCTGGGGGGGCCGGGAGGGCGCCGAGTCGGACGCCGGCAAGGACGTGCGGGCCGCCCTCGACCGCATGAAGGAGGCCATCGACACTCTGTGCGCCTACGTGCTCGACCGCGGCTATCCCATGCGTTTTGCCATCGAGCCCAAGCCCAACGAGCCGCGCGGCGACATCCTGCTGCCGACTATCGGCCACGCCTTGGCCTTCATCAACGAGCTTGAGCACCCGGACATGGTGGGGCTCAATCCCGAGGTGGGCCATGAGACCATGGCCGGGTTGAACGTCGTTCACGGCTACGCCCAAGCCATGTGGTCGGGCAAGCTTTTCCACATCGACCTCAACGGCCAGCACGGGCTCAAGTACGACCAGGACCTGCGCTTTGGCGCGGCGGACGTAAAGAGCGCCTTTTTCCTGGTGGACCTGCTCGAGTCCGCGGGCTACGACGGCCCCAAGCACTTCGACTTCAAGCCACTGCGCGCCGAGGACGCCGAGGGGGTTTGGGTCTCAGCGGCCGCCTGCATGCGCACCTACCTCATATTGGAGGCCAAGGCCAAGGCGTGGCGGGCCGACCCCGAGGTACGCCAGGCTCTGGCCGATGCCGGCGTCCCCGACCTTTCCCGCCCGACGCTGGGCGCCGGCGAGACCCTGGCCGACTTCCTCGGCGACCGCAGCGCCTACGAGGACTTCGACGCCGAGGCGGCCGGCAACCGGGCCGTCAACATCGAACGTCTCGACCAGCTGGCCCTGGACCACATCTTCGGCGTGCGCTAGGCCGCCGGCCGTGGCCGGGGCGTCACACGCCGGCAGCCACGGCCGTCTTCGGGCTGACTAGGAAATCTGAGAAGGCCAGTTCGGCGGCACCGACAAGCACTGAACCGGCACCGAGCCCGGCGGCCACCACCGTCGCTTCGGTGCCGGCTTGCGGTAGCACCTGACGCCTGAGCTCCCTTGTGATCACGGGCTCGGCGACTAAGAAAAGGTTCCTGAGCGCGCCGCCGAACACCACGACATCGGGGTTGAAAATATTGATCAGGTTTGCCGCTCCCCGGCCGACCCACCGTCCCGTCTCCCGAACGGCTTGCATCGCCACCGGGTCCCCGGCGCGGGCATCGGAGATGACGCGGGCAACCGCTGCCGGTACGTCGGTCGCCCTACGCCCGGCTCGGCGCAGCACCGCGGCCGCCCCGATCTCGCTCTCCCAACAACCACGCCCGCCACAGCGACAGCGGTGCCCGTCGGGGTTGACCTTCATGTGGCCCACCTCACCGGCATACCCGGACCGGCCGGCGAGTAGAGACCCGTCAACCAGGATCCCTCCTCCCACGCCGGCGTCGCCTGAAATGTAGATGACGTGCTTGCAGCCGACCGCGGCGCCCCGGGAGGATTCGGCCAGAGCCCCGAGGTCAGCCTCGTTGGCCACCAGGACGTCCGATAACACGGGCAACCGCTTCGACACCAGGTGCCCGAGGGGGACATCGTGCCAGAGAAGGTTCGGTGCCAGGTGGACGAAGCCATCACTGCGGCGTACGATCCCGGGCACGGCGACAGCCGCCCCAACCAGCTGCGACCCCGCCGGCGCCCGGCTCATGAGCTCGCGGGCCAGACGACCGATAGTGCCGACGGCCGCGACCGGGGTAAGGCCCGCTTTCCAGTCACGGCGCTGGGACAGGGTTTCGTGGACCTGGCCGCCGAGGCCCACGCGGGCCACGGCCAGAGCATCGGGCCTGATCTCGACCGCCAACGCCCAGACGCGCTGGGCGGAGAGGCTGACGAGCAGGGACGGGCGCCCGGCGGCACCTTGCGGCTCCGGCGCGCTCTCCGATACCAGGCTGACCGAGGCCAGCTCACCGACAAGGGCACCGACGGTGCTCCGGTTGAGCCCTGTACGGGCGGCGAGCTGGGAGCGGGTGAGCGGCCCACTGAAGTGCAAGTGGCGCACGAGGGTCGCGAGGTTGTTACGCCGCAGGTCCTCGTGCACGGCCGGCCGCCGCCGCGGCCCCGGGCTCGACCACTGGTCCGTCGGGGAAGGTGCCAATGTGACCGGAACAATACTGGGAGAACGGGCTCTCACCAACACGAAAACCGGGTGACGGAGCTGTTTCCTATACGATCCTTCTATGACCGCTGTAGACGTCATCCATTCGGAGCTCCGCCCCGGGCGCCAGAAGCGGCAGGTGCTCGTGGACGGGGTCTACGACACGCTGGTGGCCTTCTTGATGTCGGGCACCCTTGCTCCGGGTGACCCTGTAGGCATCGACTCGCTCTCTCGCAGCCTGGAAGTGTCACCGACACCTATCCGCGAAGCTCTGGCCCGTATCGAAGCCACCGGCCTCGTAGTCCGTGAGCCGCTCCGTGGTTACCGGGTGGCCCCAAGTATGTCGCCCCAGGATTTCAAGCAGATCATGGAGGCGCGGCTGCTCATTGAGCCCTATAACGCGGCGGCGGCCTGCGCTCACCGCACCGACGAACTCCTGGGCGAGCTCTCCGGTGCGCTCCAGGAGCTGCGAGAAGCCCCGACCGGGCCGACCTATCGGGAATTCCGCGAGTTCCTGTGGGCCGATGCCTCTTTTCACCAGATAATCGCCCTTCACGCCGGTAATCACTTCCTGGCCGAGGCCCTCGCTCGCCTGGGGGCTCATCTGCACCGCTTCCGTCTTTTCGGTGATAGCGGCGTGACCGACGCCGCCATGACGATCGAGGAGCACGAGGCCGTGTTCCTCGCCATCGAGCAAGGCTCCGCCGACAAAGCTAGAAAAGCCATGAAACGCCACCTTCAGGGCGTGCTGGACCGGGCCGGCCGCGCGCAGCAGGCACCCTGACGGGCCTGCCCCTGAGCCTTCAGCACCCCTATCGAGCCGTGTAGCCGCCGTCCACCGGGATGTCGGCCCCGTTGATCATGGCGGCGGCATCACTGGCCAGGAACAGCGCGACTGCCGCTATTTCGCACGGGTAGGCAAACCGGCCCGACGGGATCAACTTCTTGAAGGCTTCGCCCTTCTCCCCCGCCCACACGTTGCGGCCCAAGTCGGTGAGCACGACAGTCGGCGAAATGGCGTTGACCGAGATCCCGCGGCCACCCCACTCGACGGCCAGCGCCCGCGTCAGCCCGATTAGCCCGGCCTTGGAGGCACAGTACGCCAGATGCCCTTCGAGCCCGACGCTGGCCGCCTGGGAAGCAATATTGATAACCCGGCCGGCCCCCGCCGAAAGCATGTGGCGGCCCACCTGCTGACAGACCAGGAAGGCGCCCCTCAGGTTTATACCGAGGGTCGCGTCCCAGGTTTCGACGCTCAAGTCCTCGGCCGGCTCGATCAGGGCGACGCCGGCGCAGTTCACCAGGACATCGATCCTCCCAAAGTGCCCTACGACGTCGTCTATCGCTCCCACCACCGAGCCCGCCTCGGACACGTCGCACAAGAAAGCCCGGCTCCCGGTACCGCTTGCCGCGGCAACCTCGGCCGCCGCCGCGGCCTGGATATCGAGCACGGCCACCCGGGCACCTTTGGCCCCGAACGTCAGCGAGATATCACGGCCGATGCCCGAGGCCCCCCCGGTCACCACCGCGACTTTCTTATCGAGCGTGAAGGACAAGTCGAGAGGGGCGAGGCTCTCGCTCGAGGCCTGGGTCATACCGCTGCGGCACTGCTGCCAAAGCGCTCGACGAGGGTGTCGAACGCGGCGTCGACCTTTTGGTCCACGACCTGGTGCTCGGGGTGAGAGTCGAACCAGTCGATTATCTCCCTGGCGCCCTCGGCATATGGGACCTCGGCCACCCAACCGGGCGCCAGCCGCTTGATCTTCGAGTTGTCGAAGATCACGGAGTGCGCCTTGTCGCCGAGCAAGGGCGGCCCCCATTCCGGCAGGACCGTGGCGATGGCTTCGGAGGCGACGTGGACCAGGTGCGGCTCGGCCCCAGCGGCCTCGGCGACGATCCGATGGATCTGGTCCCAGGTGAGCACCTCGTCCCCGGTGATGTGGAAGCTGTCCCCGATGGCCAGCGGATTGGCGAGCAGGTGCACGAAAGCGCGGGCAAAGTCGACGTGGTGGGTGAGGGCCCACAGTGAGGTACCGTCACCGTGCACCACGACGGGTTTGCCCCGGCGCATCCGGTCGACGACGGTCCATCTGCCGTCAAAAGGCAAGCCCGTGCGGTCATAGGTGTGCGAGGGCCGGACGATCGTCACCGGGAAACCGTGCTCGCGATGAGCGCGGACAAGGGCGTCTTCGCACGCGATCTTGCGACGCGAGTACTCCCAAAAGGGGTTGACGAGCGGCGTCGACTCGGTGATGGGCAGGCGGGCGACCGGCTTTTGGTAGGCGGAGGCCGAGCTGATGAAGACGAACTGATCGGTCCGGCCAGCAAATAGGTCGATGTCGGTCACAACCTGGTCTGGGTCGAAAATGGTGACGTCCACGACGGCGTCGAAGCGGCGGTGGCCGAGCGCGGTGCGGGCCGCTCCCAGGTCACGAACGTCCGCTGTCAGGCGCGTCACGTCGGCCGGGAGCGGCCGCAGTGAGCTCTGGTTGCGGTTCATGACGCTGACCTCGAAACCCCGCCGGGCTGCTTCGGCGACGCAGGCCGAGCTAATTTTCCCAGTGCCACCTACGAAAAGGACCGACCGCGGTGCCATTTCAATCTCCTCCTGCCCTAGCCGGGCCCAGGCTCATATAGGATATAGTATCAAGGCAGCTACCCGAGGGTTGTTCAAGCTTGGAGCGCGGTCGAAAGCCGGGCTGCCTCCTCGAGCGCTGAGATCAGGCTGCGCTCGTCCGCCGTACCCCGGCCGGCAATATCAAATGCCGTGCCGTGGTCGACGCTGGTCCGGACGATGGGTAACCCGAGGGTTATGTTGACCCCGCCCTCGAGGCCGAGGACCTTCACCGGTCCGTGCCCCTGNNTCGTGGTACATGGCGACAACGCAGTCAAAGTCGCCACGACCCGCTCGGAAGAACACCGTGTCGGCAGGGAGCGGCCCTTTTACTTGTTGCCGCCAGGTCTTGAGAGCATCAACGGCGCGTACCAGAGATTGCGGCCCGCCGAAGGAACCGGCCTTTGTCACCAGGCCCAAGTGCCCCTCATCCGTTACGAGCAGCGGCATGGCCATCTCGACCTCCCCGATCACCCATCCGGTTTTCTCGCCCAGCGCTTCGAGCACGGCACGGGCCGTCTCGCCGCCGGTAGCTACTATTCCGGTACCCGCCAACCCGGCCCTCACCGTCTCACCGGCCGAGACGACAAGCCGAGCATGGTCCGCCACCTCTTCGCTTGACGCGTCCGAGGCGGGGGCGCGCACGACCACCGTCCCGCCTGCGGCGAGGTGCGCCTGCAGGACAGGCTTGCGCTCGAGGGCCCAGCTAGTCACGGGCCCGTCCGGCGCGACCTCGGTCACCATGGCCCCACATGAAGCCAGGGCCGCAACCTGTTGCCGGGCGATCTGCTCTCGGGTGGCGACCAGGACCAGCGCCGCTCCCGAGCCCCGGGCCCCTCCGACATGGTCCGAAGGGACCTCGGACAGCCGTGGTACCGCCGGCGGCCCCGCCGTGGTCCCGTTGCTCGCAGAGGCCAGGGCGTTGGCCACATGAGCCGCCAGCCCGGCGGACCCGGCCCAGATGACGGGCCGGGCTATTTCACTACCCGCTTCGACCAGGGCGGCCAGGTCCGCCTCCTCCTCGGCGTCGGCCAGCGCGATGGCGCCCGCCGGAAGTCGGGACAGCGACGCGGGAGCACGCCCGTCGCGCAGCTCGCTCAGGGGCAGGTGCACGTAGGTGCGCCCGGCCTCACCGACCAGCCTGTGGAACAGCGAGCGGGGGGTGCCCGGGCCCGGGACAGTGCAGATGGCCCTCCCGTACGACCCGGCCAAAAGCGGGGAGCGCCGGGCTGGCGATGGCCAAAGCCTCAGGCCAAGCGTCGAGGGCACCGGCGAGCTCGTCAGCCGGGTTGCCTCGGAGCTGGGAGTCGAGCTTTTTGAAAACGTCGGCATTTATGTCGCGGGCGCTCTTCACCGCGCTGAAGTCTTCAAGATAGGCGAGCTCCGGAAGGCAATAGCGGGTACGCAGGTCGACCCCCACCACGTCCGCACGTGCCGACAACGCGCCCATGGCGGCGCGGCTCGTCGTCACGGCGACCGAAAAGCCTTCCCGCCGGAACGCCAGCGCGGAATCAGCCGCTCCCGTGAGGTCGTCGGCCACGATAGCCATGCGCAAAGTCGTCACCGCCAGAGGCTCATATGGGGGCAGGACCGAGCTCGTCAAGGAGGCGCTGCATGGCGACGTACGCCTTGTTGCGGTAAGCAACGAGCTCCCGCACCCGCTCAGCAGGGACATCGAAAAACCCGGCGCCGCTCTTGGTACCGAGCTTGCCTGCCTCGACCAGCTCCCCCAGCACGTGGGGGGTGGCGAACCGTCCGGGGAACCCGGCCTGCAATGACTTGTAGCAAAAGGCGTAGACGTCGAGACCGGCCATATCGGCAACCGCAAACGGGCCAAAAAACGGCAACCGGAAGCCGAAGGTGGTGCGCACGATCGTGTCGATGTCCCGGGCTGAAGCCACACCTTCGTCAAGCAGCTCCGTGGCCTCTTGGAACAGGGCGTACTGGAGGCGGTTCAGTACAAAACCGGTCACGTCCCGCACCTGAGCACACTGCTTGCCACCGGCCTCAATGATCTGCTTCGCCGTCGCCAGGGACCGGGGCTCGGTCCCGGCGTGGGGTATCAGCTCGACGCCGGGGATGAAGGGCGCCGGATTGGAGAAATGGACACCAAGGAAGCGGCCCGGAGCCGTGACTGCTTCAGCCAACGTGCCGATGGGTATCGTCGACGTGTTCGTGCCGATGACGGCGTCGGGGCGGGCAGCGGCGCTGATCGAGGCCAGGGCCCGCTGCTTGACATCGACGATCTCGGGGACCGATTCTTCGATGAACTCGGCCTCTCCCACCGCGTCTTCGATCGACACCGCCGCTCGGAGGTTCCTGCTCAGGATCTCGGTCGAGCCGGGCGGGAAGAGCCCGTCGGCCACGAACTGGCTCGATTCCACCAACAAGCGCTCGTAGCTCTTGACCGCCACGTCTTCGGAAAGGTCGGCGAGCGCGACAGTGGCACCTGACAAGGCCAGCACCTGAGCGATGCCACCGCCCATATAACCCGCCCCCACGACCGCGTACCGGCTTGTCATTGCTCTTCCTCCTCGTTGACCCGCTCGTACCCGCTTACCGCCTCGACCTTTGCCGCCGAAGGTGACGTCGGGTCGAAGTGGTAGTCCAGCCACTGGTCGACAAGCTTCTTGGCGAGCTCGAGGCCGATGACCCGCTCTCCCATCGTCAGGACCTGAGCGTTATTACTGAGGACCGACCGCTCTACCGAATAGCTGTCGTGCGCCGTCACGGCGCGTACACCAGGGACCTTGTTGGCAGCTATGGCTACCCCCATCCCCGTCCCGCAGAACAGCAATGCGCGGTCGGCCTCGCCGGCGGCGACCTTGCGCGCCGCGGCTACGGCCACATGGGCGTACGCCGTGGCGTCGGCTCGTGTGCCCACCCCGACGTCGTCCACCGAGGCAACGCGGGGGTCACGTTGCAGCATGGCCTTCAACTCGTCCTTATAGCCCATGCCGGCATTGTCGCTGCCGACCACGATCCGCCATCCCTTCCCCACAGCTGTCTCCCTACTCCGCCCGACTGGGGCCGTTATCGTCGGCCCAGGCGTCGGCCTGGGCGGCCAGCGCCGTGACTATGAGAGCGAAGGACACCGCTCCNNCACTTCGTTCCCCTGAGCTATCTCCAGGCTCAGGACTTCGACAAAGGGGTTGAGGGCGTCGACGACCGTCTTGTCCCCCAGCTCGGCCTGGCCGAGGCCCACGATGGCATCGCGCGCCGCTGTCACCGCCCTCACCAGGTCCGCCGCGCCATAGGAGCCACGGCTGCGCAAGCTCGACGCGAGTGCCATCAGCGCTGCGCTCCAGAGCGCTCCTGAAGTACCGCCGGCGCGCTCCGACCACTCCTCCCCGGCCGCCATCAGGACCTCGCGCACGCCGGCGCCCCGGCGTACAGCCGCGGCGGCGGCCTCGGCGGCGCCGTCTGCCCCCCGGCACATACCGGCCCCGTGGTCACCGTCACCGGCCACGGCGTCGAGGTCTCCCAGTTCGCCCTCGTGCTGGTGGACCACCCGGGCAGCAGCTCCCAGAGCCAGCGCAGCCAGCCGGGCCAGTCGCTGCGATGCCGTAGACGCCGGCTCGTAGGTGATGGCGGCAACGTCCGTGGCCGCCACCTGGCGGCGCTCAAAGGGAGGGCGATGTGGTTTGCGGAAGGCGGGCGCGTCAGCCGGCGCCGACCATAGCGCCTCGAGCTCCTCGTCGGTCCAAAACAAGCTGAGCGAGAGGCCCGCCATGTCCAAGCTCGTAACCAGCTCACCGCACTCGGCATCGGCGACTTCGACGCCGGCCGCCGCCAGGTGCGCCGCCACGTGGCCGAACAGCACGAACAGCTCCTCGTACTTGATGGTGCCCAGACCGTTCAACAGCACCACAGCCCGCTCGACCGACCCCTCGGGCCTCTCCTCGAGCAGCCGGGCGACCAGCATCTGCGCCAGGTCATGGGCCGACGGCAAGGGCACGTCGCTGATCCCGGGTTCGCCGTGGATACCGAGCCCGATGGACATTTGCCCGGGTGGGACGCTGAACAGCGGTCCGGGCGCACCGGGAAGGGTACAGCCATTGAAGGCCACGCCGAGCGTGCGCGTCCGGGCATTGGCCTTGCGGGCGAGCCTTTCCACCTCGTCCAGGCCGAGCCCGGCGTCCGCCGCTGACCCGGCGACCTTAAAAACTGTGAGGTCCCCGGCGATGCCGCGCCGGTCGGCCATCCGCTCGACCGGCGCACTGGCAATGTCGTCAGTGACGACGACGGTGCGGGCGTCGGTACCCTCAGACCGCAGGCGCTGCTCTGCTTGCCCGAACTGCATCCGGTCACCGGCGTAGTTGCCATAGCTGAACAGCACGCCTCCGCCGCTGTCGACCGCCCGCGCCACCCGGTAGGCCTGCCCGGCGGAGGGCGAGGCGAAGATCTTGCCGCATACCGCCCCCATGGCCAGGCCGGGGCCGACCAGGCCGGCGAAGGCGGGGTAGTGGCCCGACCCTCCGCCGATCACCACGGCGACCTGGCCAGGCCTACTGGCTGCCGCCCGGACAACGCCCCCGTCGGCTCGAAGCACGTAACCGGGATAAGCCGCCGTGAAGCCGGCCAGGGCGTCGTCGGCAAAAGCTCCAGGATCGTCGAAGACCCGGGTCATGGCCGGCTCTCCCGGCTGACGGCCCCGGGTGGTCGGGGCCCGACTTGAACGACGCGGCTCTCCCCGAGGTGGTAACCGTCCGACCGGGGAAGGATCCTGTCACGGAGGTATTGCTGGTTGGAAGCGCTCACGCTCAAGCCGTCACCTCCATAGTGCTCAGTGCAGATGACCCCTTGGTAGCCCACAGAGATGGCGTACCGGAAGGCTTCTCTGTAGTTGATCACACCGGACTCCAATGGCGCCGGGAAGGCGGCAAACCAACCACGGGCGACGTCCTCGTCGCGAAAATAGTTCTTGACGTGCCAATAATTGGCATAAGGCAGCGTCTCGCGCACGAGCACCCGCCAGTCCTCCACGGGCCGGTGCAGGCGGACCAGGTTGCCGATGTCGGGGTTCAGCCCGACGTTTTCGAGCCCGATGTCCTCGACCAGGCGTACCGCCGAGCTCGCCGTGCCGAGGTAGGTGTCCTCGTACATCTCCAGGGACACGAGCACGCCCACCTCGGCGCCATGACGACCTAGGTCCCGGAAGCGGGACACGGCGGCCGCCCAAACCTCGGCGTCGCCCACCGGGTCCTTATGGCCTTCGACGGTCCAGAACCACAGCTGCCGGCGCTGCGCGGGGGTCAGGTCCTGGTGCAGCCCGAAGGAGACCACCCCCACTCCCAACCGGGCCGCGGCGTCCACAGTGCGATGGCTATAAGCAAGGTTGGCGTCCGCGTTGGCGGCGTCGATCACGCTCCGCCTGATCGCCGAGATCGCCGCCGGCTCGACCCCGGCCTCGGACGCCGCGGCTCGAAGGTCGTCCAGCCTCGCCTCGGACAGGTCGCCGGGACGGACCCAACTGTCGGTGAGGTCGACGTGCGCGAAACCGGCATCGGCGACCTCAGCGAATGTGGCCACCCATTCTTCCGGCCCAGCTTCCTGTACGACGGTCCCGTCCGCCTTGATGGCAGGGAACGGGAGGAGGGCAGCGGCAATAGGCCAATCTGCGGCAGTGAGAGGAATGGGGTGCCTACCTTTCTTGTCCGGGCCAGCTTGGATCTTGTCTGGGCCGGCTCGCTAGAGGATCTCGACCGTGGGTTGGGAAACCCGATCGAAGCCGACCTCACGCTTGGGGCCGCTGAGCGAAAAGACGAGGGTCTCTTTGATCTCGGCGCTCGAGGTACCGACGAGGAGGCGGACCTCGCCGGGTTCGACCTGACGCTGCCCGGCGCGCCCGGTATAGGAGGTGAGGTCGGCATGCATTTTCAAGACGACTGTGCGGGTGGTGCCGGCCGCCAGCACGACGCGGGCGCTCCCGATCAGCTGCCGGGTCGGCCGGGCCACCTCCGCTACGGGATCCTGGAGGTAGACCTGGACGACCTCGGTCGTTGACCTCCCGTTGTCGTTGTAAAGGGCGACGGCGACCTCACATATGCCGTCGACGGGCCAGGAGGCCGAAGAACGTCTCTCGACGCCCAGCCAGGTGACCGGCGCATAAGACAGGCCATGACCGAACGCGAAAAGTGGTGTGGGGTCGACCGAGCTCACCTTGCTGACCTGAGTCAGCGCCGGCCCCAGGTACGTCCCAGGTTGACCGCCCCCGGGCCCCGGGAAGCTCACGGGAAGACGACCGGACGGGTTGACCTTACCGCTCAGGACATCGGCTATGGCCGTGGCCCCCTCCTCACCGGGAAAGAAGCCGCATACGGCCGCGGCCAATCGGCCGGCGAAGGGGCATAGGTCGTACGGCCGCCCGACCAGCAGGACGAGGACAACGGGCGTGCCTGTGGCCAATAACGCTTCCAGGAGCTCTCCCTGTCTTCCCGGGAGCCTGAGGTCGACAGCATCGCACCCTTCGCCCGAGGTACCGCCGCCGAACAGGCTGGCATGGTCACCGAGCACGGCGATACAGACGTCCGATTTGGCCGCCACGCGAGCGGCTTCGGCGATCTCTTCGTCGCTGCCTTCGGTCACCGAACAGCCCTGCGCAAAAGAAAGGTCATAGCCGGCCGGGCCCTGAGCGAGGACCTCCCGCAGGGTCGGGACGGCCACGCCCATAGGGACGTCGGGAAAGTGCCGGCCGGCGTGCATGGGGAACGAGTAGTCACCGAGCATTGCCCCAGCGACATCCGCCCGTGGACCGACCAGAGCCACCCGGGCGCCGGGCTTGAGGGGCAGTACCCCGGCGTTGGACATGAGCACGAGCGATCGCTGGGCGATCTCCCGGGCGAGCTCTCGCGATGCCGCGTCGTCCAGCGCCCTGTCGCCTTCGCCCTCGCGGAGAAGCGGAGGCTCCGCAGACCAGTCGGGATCGAGCAGGCCCAGCTCGCACTTCTGGCTCAGGACGCGCTCGAGGGCACGGTCGACCAGGACGGTGCCGATCTGGCCGGAAGCGACGGCGTCTAGCAACGGTTGCCCGTAACAGTCGACCATCGGGAGCTCGACGTCGATCCCTGCGGTCAGGGCGAGCTGGGCGGCCTCAGACGGGCTGCCGGCGACGCCGTGAAGCTTCTGGAGGAAAGCCACCGCGAAATAGTCCGAGACCACGGTCCCCTCGAAGCCGTACTTGCCGCGCAGCAGCTCGGTGACCAACGCCCCGTCGGACGCTACCGGCACCCCGTCCAGGTCGGTGTAGGAGTTCATGACCGACCGGGCGCCCGAACGCAGCGCCATCTCGAAGGGGGGCAGGAACACGTCCGCCAGCTCGCGCGCACCGATCGAGACAGGGGCCAGGTTGCGGCCCGAGCGCGACGCCGAGTAACCGACGAAGTGCTTCAGAGTGGCGACCACGCCGGCCGACTCGACACCTCGGACGTACGCACTGCCAATGGTCCCGACCAGATAGGGATCCTCGCCGATGGTCTCCTCTGTGCGGCCCCAGCGCAGATCCCGGACCACGTCGAGCACGGGGGCCAGGCCCTGATGGACACCCAGACGCCTCATCAACTGGCCGATATGCGCACCTAACCGTTCGATCAGTTCGGGGTCGAAGGTCGCGCCCCAGCACAGCGGGGACGGGTACACGGGCGCCTTCCACACCGACACGCCGGTAAGGCACTCCTCGTGCACGAGCGCAGGTATGGCGAAGCGGCCCGCGGCCATAATCTCGCCCTGTGCCCGGGCCAGGGCCTGGGCGCCGACCACCGGCTCGACCGGCGCCGTGCCGTACGGCCGCGTCAGTTGCCCGACCCCGCGGGCCAGTACTTCCTTCCACTCGCTGCCGCCCGTCCCCATGTCGCTCTGGTATGGCGCCACCTCACCGGTCTGCTCATCGACGCCCAACCAGAGCCCGTAGAGCTGGCCCGTCTTCTCCTCGATGGTCATCTTCGACATGAGGTCCTTGACCCGCTCGGCCACGGAGGCGCCCGGGTCACGCCAGAGCTCCTGGTCCACGTCGGTCCCCATGGCGTTGCTCCGTTCTCTTGTCACGCCAGCACGAGCCCGTGTCACTCCAGGACGAGCACAGCGCCGGCTGTAGGATGTAGGATCTAACACTATGACGGCGGAGCCCTATGGTCAAAGAGCGGCAGTGCCGAGGACCGCCATAGGCTAGAGGGAATGGCTTCGCCACTTCCGGACCGCACCCGATATGCCATCGTCGGCACCGGGAGCCGGGCCACGATGTACATCGACGCGATTTGTGGGCAATACGCCGACCACTGCGACCTCGTCGCTCTGTGCGACACGAGCTCGGTCCGCATGGCCTACCACAACAAGCGTCTGGCTTCTCTCTACAAGCGTGACGAGGTGCCCGCTTTCCCGGCCCATGACTTCACGGTCATGATCGGTCAGCGCCGCCCGGACGTCGTGATCGTTACGACCGTGGACGCGTTCCACCACCTTTACATCATCAGCGCCATGCAGAACGGCTGTGATGTGGTTACGGAAAAGCCGATGACCATCGACGCCGAGAAGGTAGGGGCGGTCCTGTCGGCTGTGGAGCAGACAGGACGCCGCCTGACGGTGACGTTCAACTATCGCTACGCGCCGGGCTTCACCCGGCTCCGACAGGTCATCGCCGAAGGAGCGATCGGGGCACCTCGTCTGGTGGACTTCTCCTGGATGCTGGACACGAGCCACGGCGCCGATTACTTCCGGCGTTGGCACCGTGAGAAACCCATGTCCGGCGGTCTGCTCGTCCACAAGGCCAGTCATCACTTCGACCTGGTCAACTGGTGGACCGGGTCCTGGCCGGAGACGGTGTACGCCCTGGGCTCGCTCGCCTTTTACGGGAGCAGGGCGGCAAAGGCCCGAGGCGAGGACTACTCGTACAGCAGGTACACGGGCAACACCACCGACGACCCCTTCGCCCTCGACCTCGGCCGCAGCGAGATGCTCCAAGGCCTTTACCGGGACGCGGAGGCAGAGACGGGTTACGTGAGGGACCGCAATGTCTTCGGCAAAGACATCTCCATCGAGGACACGATGGTGGTGAGCGCCCGCTACCGCAGCGGGGTGTTGCTGAGCTACTCCCTAGTCGCGTACTCCCCC
The DNA here is from genome assembly GCA_003166025.1 of Acidimicrobiaceae bacterium. Taxonomy (GTDB): domain Bacteria; phylum Actinomycetota; class Acidimicrobiia; order Acidimicrobiales; family Palsa-688; genus Fen-671. Next base: position 16,225 of record PMWT01000116.1, read on the forward strand.
TGGGAGGGCCTCAGAGTGGCCATCACGGGGGACAAAGGCCGGGTCGAGCTGTACGAGCGCCACGGCGCGCACGTGATCGAGCAGACCCCCACGGGCGAGGAGGGACCGGGAGCCGCCGGGGCCGGCCCGTTGCGCCAAATCCTCCTGTTCCCCATGTTCCAAGGCCCGCTGGAGGTCGAGATCCCGGAGGGCAGAGGCTCACACGGCGGGGACGGGTACATGCTGGAACAGTTGCTCGGCAGCAACCCACCGCCCGACCGCTGGGGATGGAGGGCCTCCCATCTCGATGGTGCAGCGTCGGTCCTGCTCGGTGCGGCAGCCAACCGGTCGATAGCCACCGGCCGGCCCGTCACCATTGAAGAGCTCGGCGTCACCTTGCCGCCAAGACCGTAAGGAACTAACCATGAGGGACAGCTCCGGAGGGAGCTCAGGGCCGGCCGAAGGGCGACCCGTGGATGCGTTGGTCCCCCGCCCGGCCCAAGGGAGGCGGTACACGCACCACCGGCGCGTCCGGGTCAGCGACGCCGGTCCGGAGGGTGCCTTGCGCCTCGACAGCTTGGCCCGGTACCTGCAGGATGTGGCCACCGACGACTGGGCCGACGCCGGCCTGAGCCCCGATGAGATCTGGGTCGTACGCCGCACGACGGTACAAGTGGCCGGCGGTGGGCGGTGGCCGGCATTGGGGGAAGACGTCGACCTGACTACGTGGTGCGGGGGTACGGGCCCGGCCTGGGCCGAACGGCGCACCGACCTCGAAGCCAACGGCGTGCCCATCATCGAAACCGTCGCCTTGTGGGTACCTCTCGACACCGCGGGACGCCCGCTGCGGCTCGGGCCGGAGTTCCACGATGTTTACGGCGAAGCGGCGGGCGGTCGGCGGGCGTCGGGCCGGGTACCGGTCGCCCCAAGCTTGACCGGGATGGCAGGGGTGACAGGGCGGCCTTGGCCTATTCGGCGGGCCGACCTCGACATCGTCGGCCACGTCAACAATGCCGCCGTCTGGGCGGCCGTGACCGAGGTCGCCGGAGGCCCGGTCGCGTCAGCCGCTCTTACCCACCACGGGCCGCTGGAGAACGGCCACACCGTTACCCTGCTCACAGGCCCGGGCCGGATGTGCCTGATGACGGACGACGAGGTCCGGGCCTCGGCGGAATGGTCGCTGCTGTGACGGCGACGGGCGCCGGGCCACGGGCGCAACAGGCGCCCTTCCCAGGCTCCCCCCAGACACCTCCAAGCTGTTCCTAAGGCCTCCCCCCGTACCATCGGTGAGCATTGCCCCGTAAGGGACGGGGGCTCGAGAGGAGAACCGAATGGCGGGACGAAGGCACAGGGCACGGCGCTGGGTAGTGGCGGGGGTCGCCGTAGTGGTCGTCGTGGCCGTGGGCGGTCCGTTCGTCTTCATCCATTTCATCGAAGGCCCTGCTCCGGCGAAACTGAGCCTGCCAAAAAACGGGGGCGGCACTCGGTCCGCCACAGCCGCCGGCGCGGGCTGGGCGTCGGTGGCCGGTACCTGGAAGGTCGGGCCGGGGTCCACCGTCGGCTACCGCGTCCAGGAGGTACTGATGGGCCAGCAGGCGACGGCAGTTGGACGGACGGCCAAGGTTTGGGGGTCGCTCACGATCTCGGGCACGTCGGTCACCAACGGCTCGTTCACCACTGACATGGCGACGGTTGTGAGCGACCAGAGCCAACGCAATGCCCAGTTCGACGGGCGGATCATGGACGTGAGCACTTACCCGACGGCCACTTTCCGGCTCACCAGCCCCCTGAGCCTGGCGGCCCTCCCCCTTGACGGAAAAACCGAGAGCTACCCGGCCCGGGGCAACCTCACCATGCACGGCGTCACCCGGCCGGTGAGCTTCAGCGTCTCGGCCGAACGCTCCGGCGCCGAGGTCTATGTACTGGCCGATATCCACATTGTCTTCGCCAACTGGGACATTTCCAACCCGAGCGTGGGGGGCTTCGTTACCACCCAGAGCTCCGGGACGCTGGAGGTACTGCTCGACCTCACGAGAGGGACCGGGAACCCTGTTACGGCAACCGCTCCTAGCCAGTCCGGGCCAGGTGGCCCGGGTGGCGGTGGGCCCATCACCGTCCCCCGGACCACGGTCCCGCCACTAACCGTCCCGGCGGGCTGAAAACCCCACGCGCATAGGACAGCCGACGGTCGGCTGGTCCGAGGAAATCTCGGTCGACCTGGACATGGTCTCGGCCATATGCCCCGACTGCAACATCTTGCTGGTGGAGGCCAACTCGCCCACCTTTTCCAATCTGGGGGCGGCCGAGCTCACGGCGGCGGCGGCCGGCCCGGTGTCCATCGGGAACAGCTACGGCGGCGCAGAGTCGAGCTCTGAGGCCAGTTACGACAGCTATTACGGCGCCGGCAACGAGAAGACCATTGCCATCACCGCCGCCACCGGTGACGACGCCTATGGCGCGGAGTACCCGGCTGCCTCGCCCGACGTCATCGCCGTGGGGGGGACGACCCTCTCCCCCGTGAGCCCGCCCCCACAGAGCGGCCGGGCCTGGACCGAGACCGCCTGGTCCGACGCCGGCAGCGGCTGTTCGAGCTACGAACCTCAGCCCACCTGGCAGGCCGGAGTGGTGCCCTCAGGCTGCACCAAGCGGGCCGTGGCCGACGTCTCCGCCGTCGCCAACCCCAGTACGGGGGTGGCTGTTTACGACAGCCATGGGCTCGGCGGGGGGACGGTGTTCGGAGGAACGAGCGTGGCCACCCAGATCATTTCCGCCACCTACGCCCGGGGGACGGCGCCGGTCAGTGCCGGGGCGGGGCAGCTCTACGCCGCGGCTTCAAGCTCCTACGCCGCGGATTTCTACGACGTGACCTCGGGCAGCAACGGGAGTTTCGGCGTTACTGATCTGTGCACCGCCGGGCCTGGTTGGGACGGACCAACCGGGTTGGGCACCCCCGACGGCGCCGCGGCTTTCTGAGCCTCTCCCAGAGGTCGGCCCATCCGCTCGGTGCCGGTCGCTCGAACGTAGGGTCGGCTCATGCATTTCGGTGTGGTGGTCCTTCCGGAGCTTCCCTGGGCACAGGTTGGGGAGCGGTGGCGAAAAGCCGAGGAGCTCGGTCTCGAGCATGGGTGGACCTATGACCACCTGGCCTGGCGCTCATTTCGCGACCAGGCCTGGTACTCGGCCATCCCGACGCTCACGGCCGCCGCGCTGGTGACACATCGGCTGCGCCTCGGCACCCTGGTCCTATCGCCCAACTTCCGTCATCCCCTACCCCTAGCCAAAGAGCTCATCACTCTGGACGACATATCCGGAGGCCGACTGATCGCAGGCATTGGCGCCGGTGGCCAGGGATGGGACGCCACGGCGCTCGGCCAACCCGAGTGGTCCCGGCAGGAGCGAGGCGAGCGCTTTGTCGAGTTCGTGACACTGACGGACCTTCTACTGCGCCATAAGGAGCTCACGTGGAGCGGCCGCTATTACTCCGTGAGCGAAGCCCGCACCTACCCTGGGTGCGTACAACAGCCCCGGGCCCCGCTGGCCATCGCCGCCACCGGGCCGACGGGCATGCGCCTAGCCGCCGAGCACGGCGACTTCTGGGTCACCACCGGCCTCACAACCACCGGCAGGCTCGGCCCCGTCGAGGGCGCCGCCGTGGTCGCCGCCCAGGTACGCCGGCTTGAGGATGCATGTCACCAGGTCGGGCGGGACGCCTCGACGCTGCGCAAGCTCGTACTAACCGGCTTCGCTCTCGACCCGGGCCTGTCCTCGGGCCGAGCTTTTCACGAGACTGTGAGGCGTTACGAAGATGTTGGGGTCACCGACTTCGTCGTCCACTGGCCACGGAGGTCAGAACCTTTTGCCGCCGAGATGGCGCTCTTCGAAGAAATCTTCTCCAGCTGAAAGGCCGGCCCGGCTCGGGGCACGGGCCGGCCTTGCCATCAAACTCGTTGGCTGTCCAGGTTGACGTCGCCACAAAGGTGCACGGCGACGCCCAGCTGTGCGAAAGTGGCAGCCTTGGCGACAAGGGCCCGGTCGGCTTGTTCGGCGTCGGGGGCATAGACCACCTGGACATGGTTGGCCTTGTGACGGCCCATGAACTGGTCCCGGCTGACGCCGTAGAGCACGGCATGCATCATGGGCCATTCGTAATTGGTCGCCCGCCACCGGCGCTCGGTCTCCTCTTCGGGCAGTTCGACCGCCCGCCCGCGTCCGATGTCGTAGTGGAGTACTCCGTCCAGCACGTACAGGCGGGACCACACGATCTCACCCGGCCGGGAGACGCCACGTAACGTGCCTCCACCCAACGGGAAGTAGATCGGGGACTGCCGCATGCTGGTGGCGCCGGCGTACCCGCCCGCGAGGTGCGACGCGGGCACCGAGCCCGAAATCTCGAACACCCACACGAACTGCCCGTTGAAATCATCGCCCCAACGGACGTCGTGCAAAGTGGTGGAAGGGTCGAGCCCCATCGCCGTCCAGACCCGGTTGGTGATAAGGGCGTCAACGGCTACTCCCTCGTCCACTTCGTTGAAGTTGGGCAACGCTTGGCCCTCCCACAGGGCCCTGGAGCCGTCACGGCTGAGGACCGGCGGCCGGTCGGGGTTATTGAGCAGCCCTTCGGGGATGTCCGAGGCCGCCACGAGGTCCTTCAAGCCCTGCTGGTACTGGATACCGACAGCGTCCAGGCCGTAATCGTCGCTTATCCTCAGAGCGGCGATGTACATGGCGAACTGCTGGCGCAATTGCTCGTCCGTCAGTTCGGTGGCTTCGTCCTTCCCGGTGCAAAACGTCATCCCGCGATCGCTCAACCAGCGCCGCACGCCCGCCGTCTCTTCTTCCCCGACGGTCAACATTTCGGCGTAGAGCGCGCTTTGCGAAAGTCGCTCCTTGTAGATCCCTAGCTCGTTGAGGAGCTCATCGTCGATTATGGCGTTGTACATGCCCATACAGCCCTCGTCGAAGATGCCCATGATGGCTTTGTCGGTACGGAGCTTCTCGGCCACGGCGGCACCGAGGCGGAACTCGGGGCTGGAGGCGGGCAAGGCAGGCAGGGCCCGCACATGAGATTCGTCATGGACGATCCTTCCCGTCTCGACCCATTGCTTTATCCCGTCGCAGAACCACTTGTCCTTGAAGTCGGTGCTCCAGATCGTCGAGTACTGTCGGCCCATTTTGGCCATGCTCGCGTTCAGGCCGAGCATGCCGACCAAGCCCGGCCAGGTGCCGTCGAAATTGGCGGCGGTGAGGACCGGCCCTCGGTGGGAGCGGAGGCCGGCCAAGACGTGGTGGCTGTACTGCCAGACCGTTTCGGCGACCACCAGAGGGGCATCAGGTGGGATCTGGGCGAAAACAGACAACCCCATCTTCTGGCTGTCAATGAACCCGTGCCCTTTGACCGGGTCGAAACTGTGGGCCCGGTGGGTGGCCCACCCGAGGTCGGCCAGAGCAGATATAAGGGCCTTCTCGAGCTTCTGCTGTGTCGCCCAACCGGATGCGTTAGGCGACTGGCGCAGGTCGCCACTGGCGACCAACCAAACCGTCTTGGGCTCGAGAGCTGGCCGCTCGGATATCGTCGGCAACTTGTAGTTCGGCATGAAAGACCCCTTATTCTGCTGTTCGTGCGGTCAATAACGACTGATGGACATCCCTGCAATGCTACAGCTCAGAGCGAACGCAAACACCACCAAGATCACGGTCGCCGACCCGCGAACGATGTCGCCACCAGCGAACACCCCGCGGATTGGCCCGGTTCCCGACGGCCACGATCACCTCGTCACAGCCGATGACGTGCTCGGATCCCTCGATCGGGACCGGACGGCAGCGTCCCGGCGCATCCGGTTCACCGAGCTGCATCCTCACGCAGCGCAGCCCCTGACCCGTCGGTCGCCCTTAACAGCCACAGGTGCCACCAGTGGCAGCACGTCCCGATCGGACAACCGGGTGACGAGCACTCCGACCGGGCCCCGGCCCGGTGCCGCCCGCAGCCCGAAGACGCCGATGACGGCGCCGGGCACCAGGCCCGGGCCCGAGAGGCCCGACAGGTCGATGAAGAGCACCCCGTCGGGGCGGCGGTCGGCGACGTGCCGCTCGGTCTAGTCGTCCAAACGGCCCGTTGTGGGATAGCCGCTGAACGGGCAAGGACATGGGGTGCAGCGCGGACGGTCGAGTTCGACATAGCGACGGAGGAAGCCCGCCCGAGAATGGCCGTTCTGCGCAAACTAAGGACGCTGGTTCGTGGAATTGGGTGAATACCGGCTCGATGCTGCTCAGGACCTGTGCGGGCCCACACGAAACGTGAGTGCATAATGGCTTTGCCTCTGCCCCTGCGAACTCCTGGCGGGAGCTGGTGAGTTCTTCACCGGTGGCCACGAAGCGAGCCGGTCAAGTCGGCACTTGTTGGCGTTGCCGAGAGGCGACGCGGGCAGTCAGCGGGGACAGATCCTCATTGCTTGGTAGTGAGTTGCGAGTACGCAGTGGACGCTAGCGGACAGCGAGGTAATAATTTAGATGTGTACGGGCAATAATGGACGTGGGCCCCGCAGAGGCGTTATCACATCGGCGGAGTGGTCAGACCGCTGGCTGGCTCAACGGCGTTGCTGCGCCGTCGGGCCCGTGAGCTTTACCAGGGACTGCTGAGAACCCACGTCCTGTCCGCGTGGTACGGTCTCAGGCGAGGTGAGTGCCTCACCCTCCGGCGCTCCGGCTTCGACCCACTCCCCGAGACGCTCAGAGTTGAACGCTCGGTGAACCAGCTCATCGATGGGGCACTCGTCGTCGGGCCACCGAAGACCGAGGCCGGCCGACACAGCGCCGCCATCCCGCCCCACATAATCCCAGACCTGATGGACCACTTGGACCGCTTCGTCGAACGGTGAGCCTGGCTCCGTTGTTCACAGGCGTGAATGGCGGTCCGTTGCGCCCGCACGTGCTTCAGAAAGCGTGGTCCCAAGCCAAGACGACAGTCGACGAAAGGTGCTCGAAAGCGCCCCTGACCTGCGGAAACCCTGAGAGCGAGCGACGGGAATCGAACCCGCGTTCTCAGCTTGGGAAGCTGATGTACTGCCTCTGTACGACGCTCGCGCGACCTGCCGATCGGCCCATCATGCTAGCCCCAACTCTGTCCGGCGGGGACCGATGCCGAGGCGCCCCCAGTCTCGATGGGTGGCAGGCCGCCTGCCGCCCACTCAACGTGGTAGGACGACAGCGTAAAAGGGTTGTTTAGATCCCAAACTGGGCCTATAAGACGCAAGCAAAGCGAACCACCGCAAAAGTCTGTATGCACACTTGGCAAAGGCTTGGTAAACGTGTACTCTCATTCCCGGAGCGGGAACCCGCCGCCTGCTCCGTAGAGCGGATCTGAGATCCGCCGCTCGGTCTGCTCCGCCGATGGCGCCCTCCGGGGCGCCATTGGTGTCTTCAGGCGCAGGTAGACGCTGGTAGTCGCTCCGGGGCGGGAGACGTCGAAAGACTTTGGCGGCCGCATTACCGGGCTAGTGAGAAGTTTGTAGTTCGATGGCGACCTCAATTTGTCGGCGCCAAATGGAAGCCGGGCCCTAACACGGTCGGTGCTTATCGCGCCTCGCCCGGGACCGCCCGAGTTGCTCGCCAATGAGGTGTTTTGTAGCCTCCCGCTGCGGCCAGGGTAAAATCACTTTCTGTGCCGGAGCGGTGGCGTCAGCCCTTCGCCTCCACTGAAGCCGTGCGCTTGCGCATGAGCGCCCAACGGCGCGAGGGCACGGGGCCGGAAATGGCCTTGCGGCGGGCGTTGCACGCCCTCGGTCTCCGCTACCGCCTTCACCGGGCGCCAGTGCCTTCGCTCCGGCGCCGGGCCGACGTCGTCTTCAGCCGCGAACGGGTCGCCATTTTCGTAGATGGGTGCTTCTGGCACGGTTGTCCCGAGCATGGTCGGCGCCGCCACGATGTCAACGGTTGGTACTGGCCGGACAAGATCGCCCGCAACCGTCGCCGGGACGAGGACACCGACCGGCAGCTGACGTGTTCGGGATGGTTGCCCCTGCGGTTTTGGGAGCACGATTTGACCGCCGGCGGCGCGCCGGACGTCGCCCGGCGGGTCAAGGGCGTGCTGGAGGAGCGCCGGCTCCCGTCAGGCCNNATGTGACTGACCTGTCTGGTCCTCCCAGCCCAACTGGACCTTCTGGCCAGGGTGGTAGGGCACGAGCAGCTTGGTCAGCTGCGCCGCGGACGTTACCGTCTGCCCATCCAACGAGAGGATCGTGTCCCCAGAGCCGAGACCTGCGACCTGCGCCGGGCCGCCACTTACGACATTACCGATCTCGATACCGGTGGCAGCAGCGTTACCACCGCCGGTGTACTGGCCGGAGAACGGGCTGCTCTCTGTCGAGTCGATCAGGACCCCGAGGAAGGCCGTCGAGCCGATGTGGACGGTTGCACTGGCGTCGCCCGCCTCGATGTCCTTGGCGACGACGGCGGCCGTCGTGATGGGGATGGCGAAGCCGGCGTTCCCCTGGGACGAGAAGGCGAAGCCCGAAGACGCCGCCGTGTCCATGCCGATGACCTGGCCGGCCGCGTTGACCAGAGGCCCGCCCGAGTCACCAGCCTCAACATTGGAGTTCACTTCGATTAGGCCCGAGAGCTGCTCGCTGGAGCCGGTCAGTTCGTCCGACGCGGTTATCGACTGGCCGAGAGCGGTGATCGACCCGCCGGCGTCGGTCGGCATGCCTCCCGTGCCACCGGCATTGCCGATGGCTACCACAGCCTCCCCCACGGAGGTCGTGGAGGTCGCCAGTTGCACCGTTTTCAGGCCCGAAGCGTCCTGGAGCTGCAAGACGGCGATGTCGTGGCCTACGTCGTAGCCCACCACGGTGGCCCCGTAGGTCTTGCCGTTGCCGATGTCGGTCACACTTATCTTTGTGGCGCCGTCGACGACATGGTTGTTGGTGAGGATCTCGCCACTAGAGGTCAGGACGATCCCCGTCCCTGCGCCTTCGGCGTCCTGGTAGTTGAGGGTGGTGTTGACGTCGACAAGGGCCGGGGCCACCTTGGCGGCGATGGTGGAAGCATCCGAGGGTGAGCCGGCAGCCGCAGTGTTGCCTGAGCTGGTACCGCTCGAGCCAGTGCCTCCTGAGCCGTTGCCAAAAACAAACGGCGAGCCCCCACTTCCCGAGCTCCCGCTCCCCGGGTCGGTACCCTCGCCTCCGGTGGTGGGTGTAGTGGTCTGCGGAGCTGCTACGTTGGCCGAGCTGTTCGAGGGCCAAACGGCGTGACTGACCCCGGCACCGCCAACGGCGGCTGCCGCGACCACCAGCACTGCGGCTGCAGAACGCCAGGCCCGCCCACGGCGCGACGGGCCGCTAAGCCGTGGCACCGCCGGCTCGCCCGAGGGGCCCGGGCCGTAAAACGGGGGCCCGAAGGGCGGCGGGCCGTACCATGGCGGTGCGGGGGGTTGGCCAAAGGCGGGTTGGGCAGGGCCTGTGGGCCAGATCTGCCCGTGATGGCCGGGTGTAGCCACGGAGCCGGGCGCCGGCGTGGTCACGTCGTCACCGCCAGCCTCGGCAGCACTGGGAGGGCCTGCCACCCATCCCCTGGTGCTATCGCCTTCCTCGCCTGGCCAGATCGGTCGATCGGTCATTGGTTCCTCCGAGTCTCACTGCGTGAACTTTGCGTCACCTTGTTCCTTACAGTGTCGCCCCGTTAGCTGTGAGCGGCCTAAAGCGGCCCTTAATCTCTCCCCAATCACTACCCCCGCATCAATCGCTCTCGGTGATGGTCACAGACTCGATGGCGACCCGCTCCTTCGGCTTGCCCGAGGCGGTGCCTATGGCGTCGATGGCGGCGACCACGTCGAGGCCGCTCACAACCTTCCCGAACAGGGAGTACTGCGGTGGGAGGCTCATGCCGCTGGGACCACTGATGACGAAGAACTGGCTGCCGTTGGTATCAGGCCCGGCGTTGGCCATCGCCAGCGAGCCCAGCTCATAACGGCCGGGCCGGGGAAGCTCGTCGGCGAAGCGGTAGCCGGGACCGCCCGTCCCCGTCCCCGTGGGGTCCCCTCCCTGGAGGACGAAACCCGGGATCACCCGGTGGAAGAAAATGCCCTCGAAATAGTGGTAGCGGGCGAGGAACACGAAATTGTTGACGGTCTTGGGCGCCGCCGCCGGGTCCAGGGCGATCACCATCGTGCCCTTCGAGGTGACCACCTCCGCCTTGTAACGCCGCTGCAAGTCGATGCACATGGGAGGGGGCCCGTCGAAGTGCTGGATCTTGGGGCTGGAACCGTCGGGGGCCGGGCAGTCAGTCGTCATGGGACCCTGTCTAGCGGAAACCCGCCCCCAGGGTCGCCCAGGGCAGTCGGCGACGGTCCCGGCGCCCCGACAACCGGCTGGTGGCGAACGCAGTAGCGGGTGGCGGGAAGCGCAGCCAAACGCCCCTCGTCGATCGGTCCCCCGCAGGCTTCGCACTGCCCGTAGGTCCCATCTTCCAAGCGACGAAGACCAGCCTCGACATCGTCGAGGTCGCCCCTGACCTGGTCGAGCAGTTCAAAGCCCGTCTCCGGCCCGAGAGCCTCGGGCTCTGGCCGCTCGTTCATGTTCTCGTCGATCATCACCTGTGCACCTCCGCACCTTTCCGGCCCTGAGCCTGGGTAGGTGCCCCAGCGCTAAGCGCTCTCACCGATCTCCCGCAACGCGCCCGTCAGCGCCCGGACGAGGGCCTTGGCGGTCAGAGGGGAGAGATGCGCGACCAGGCCGGCTCCCGGACGCCCGACGTCCTCGACGGTCAGCTGGACACGGAGATCGGCGCAGGCCTCGCAGTCGTCCAGGGCCGCCACCGACCAGGAAACCTGGGCCCGCTCAGGGTCGTCCGCCGGATGGTCGTCGCGGCCGTAGTCGACGAGCTTCTTCACGCTACGAGTCAAGCACCCGTCAACTCATTGCCGGTAGCCCTCGATGACGACTGCCGGCCGTACGCTCACCTCGTCGGGGTCGGCACCGGCGGCGCGCCGGGCCCGACGCTGGCGGAGCAGGTCCCAGCACTGGTCCAAGGTGACCTCGATCTGGCGCAGCCGCTCGACATCCTCGAGCGGGACCTCCTCGCCGGCGTGCGCCCTCTCGAGCGAGTGCTCCTGCTCGGCCAGCTCACCGATCCGGTGCACGATCTCGTTGTCGTTCATACTCCACCTCCTGGCTCGTCCATGACAGGATACGGTCGAGACGAGGCAACCTAAGGGAGCGGGAGAAGGCTAAGGGAGCGGGAGAAGGCTAGGTACTGCTTGCGCCAGGCGTGCGGCTTCGGAATCGTCGTGAGCCGTGCTCGCCGATTGGCCCACCAGTTGCGCTTGGCGGCTGTAGTCCGCCACTTCGGCGGCTTGTCTGGCCTCGTCCCAACCCAGAAGCGCCGCCATTATGCTCGCCACCGCAGCGGCGCTGGCCATGCCCCCCCTTGGGGTCTCCATCGCTATCCGGGTCCGGCGGACCAGGACGTCCTCCAGGTGGAGCGCCCCCTCGTGGGTGACCGCGTACTCGACCTCAGCCTTCAGGTAGAGGGCAGCCCCGGGGACAGGCTCGGACAGAGCGGGGCGGGAGGCGACCGGGCCGATGACCTCCCGGGCGAGGCCACCATAACGGTACAAAAGATGCTCGGCCTGCTCGACTGAGATGGAGTGGTCGTCGGCCAGGCGGTGCCGCTCGCCCCACATCTCCCGGAAGGCGCCGGCCCCGAGCAGGGGCACGTGAGCCGTCCCAGACGCGGGGACCTGGAACCGTGCCTCGGCCACGGCTGCGTCGACGGCGTCGGCCGCCATGACCCGGTACGTTGTGTACTTCCCACCCGAGACGACCACCAGGCCCGGCGCCGGCTGGGACACCGCGTGCTCACGCGAGACCTTGGTCGTGGCGGCCCGCCCGTCGCTCCCGCCCTGGCCCTCGCCTGGGCCGCGCACCACACCGGACCCGGCGACCAGAGGCCTTAGGCCGGCAAAAACGGCTTCGACGTCCCCGCGTCCAAGGGGCCTGACCACCACCTTGTTGAGCTCCGACAGCAGGTAGTCGACATCGGCCACCGTGGCTAGCGGCCTGGCTTTGCCGTACGACCAGTCCGTATCGGTGGTACCTATGAGCCAGTGCTCCCCCCATGGGAGTACGAACAGCACGCTACGGTCCGTGCGCAGGATAAGGCCGGTCGTAACAGCGAGCTTGTCCCGCTTCACGAGGATATGGGCACCCTTCGACGGCCTGATGCGAACAGCCCGCTCCACGCCCGCAAGAGCCTCCGTCTCCTCCGTCCAGGCGCCCGTGGCCAAAACGGTCACCCGGGCCTGGACGTCATGCGTGCCGCCTGTTTCGGCGTCCCGGAAGGTCACCCCCACGACCCGGTCGTTGTCGCGCCGGAAACCGACCACTTCCGCCCGGCTGAGGGCAACGGTGCCGTACGAGACCGCCGTCCGCACCAGTTCCACGACGTAGCGGGCGTCATCGACCTGGGCGTCGTAATAGAGGACGGCCCCGCTGAGTGCCCTCGGGTCGAGCCCCGGCGCCGATGAGAGGGCACCTCGCTTGCTCAGGTGCCGGTGCAGGGGAAGACCGCGGCCGTTGCCCATCGAGAGGCCCAAGAGGTCGTACAGCGCCACCCCTGCACCGACGTACGGACGCTCCAGGAACGGGCGCCGCAGTGGGTAGAGGACGGGCACCGGCCGTACGAGATGGGGCGCCAGGTGCTGGAGCAGCAGGGAGCGCTCCCTCAAGGCCTCGCGCACGAGACGAAAGTCCAGCATCTGGAGGTACCTGAGGCCCCCGTGAACTAATTTGCTGGACCGGCTCGACGTGCCTGCGGCCCAGTCCTGCGCCTCAACGAGGCCAACGGACAGACCGCGGCTGGCCGCATCCAAGGCTGCTCCAGCACCGGTAACCCCGCCTCCGACAACCAGGACGTCGAGAGGACTACCAGCAAGCCGGGCGATGTCCGCCGGACGGCGTTGGGGAGAGAGGGTGCTCGACTGTCTCACGGCCTACTCCGCAGGAGAAGAAAGGTCAGGTCGTCAGCTGGCACCGCGCCGGTGAGGCTAGGGCCAGAGCACACGGTCCGCAAGTGCTCCCCGGCCCGAGCGTACTCTGATCTGTACCGGGGACGAGGAGCGAACTGCCGGATGCCAGACTTCGTCGGAGCCATCGACCAGGGCACCACCAGCACACGGTTCTTCGTCTTCGACCACCAGGGCAGCGTCGTCGCCCACCACCAGTTGGAGCACGGCCAGCTCCTGCCCCAGCCCGGGTGGGTCGAGCACGACCCTCGGGAAATCCTGGAACGAGTGGGCACCGTCGCACGCGCCGCCCTGGCCAAGGCCGGCCTGAAGACTTCGGACCTCGCCGCCTTGGGTATCACCAACCAACGGGAGACCACCGTCGTTTGGGACCGCCTCACGGGCCAGCCCTACATGAACGCGATCGTCTGGCAGGACGTCAGGACCGCGGGGGCGGTGGCGGCGATCGAGCGCGCCGGCGGCGGGCCGACGGTCCGGGAGAAGACCGGGCTACCTCCGGCAACCTATTTTTCGGCAACCAAGATCCAATGGGTCATCCAAAATGTCGACGCCGCCCGGGAAGCCGTCGCCGCCGGGCGAGCCTGCTGCGGCACCATCGACAGCTGGCTGGTGTGGAACCTGACCGGTGGCCCGAAGGGCGGGCGTCACATCACGGACGTGACCAACGCCAGCCGGACGATGCTCATGGACCTGCGCACTCTGTCGTGGGACGACGAGCTGCTGGCCATGTTCGCCGTACCCCGCCGAGCCCTCCCCGAGATCCGCCCGTCTACTGGGACCTTCGGTGACGTCTGCCTCGAAGGCGCGGGTAAGGGCGGCGTTGCCTTGGCTGCCGTCCTGGGCGACCAGCACGCGGCCATGATCGGCCAGGTCTGCTTGCGCCCGGGAGAAGCCAAGAGCACCTACGGGACGGGCAACTTCTTGTTGGTCAACACCGGGACCGACATCGTCAGGTCCAGGAACGGCCTCCTCAGCACCCTGTGCTACCAGTTCGAAGGCCGCCCGGCCGTTTACGCGCTGGAAGGCTCGGTCGCCGTGACGGGCGCGGCCGTGCAATGGCTCCGTGACCAGCTCGGGGTCATCAGGAGCACCCAAGAGATCGAGGCTCTGGCGGCGGGCGTCGAAGACGCCGGCGGCGTCTATTTCGTACCCGCGTTCTCCGGCCTGTTCGCCCCGTACTGGCGCTCCGACGCCCGGGGCGCCATCGTGGGACTGACACGGGCCAGCACCAAAGCCCATCTGGCCCGCGCCACTCTCGAAGCCATCGGTTTTCAAACCCGCGATGTGGTACTGGCCATGGAGGAAGACCTCGGGCACAAGCTCGGGGCCCTGAAGGTGGACGGCGGGATCACCGCGAACGCGCTCTGCATGCAGGTGCAAGCCGACATCCTGGGCGTGCCGGTGTCCAGGCCTCGCGTGGCCGAGACCACCGCGCTGGGGGCCGCCTACGCCGCCGGCTGCGCCGTCGGCTTCTGGTCAGGCGAGGACGAGCTCCGCCGGAACTGGCATGAGGGGCAACAATGGCGCCCGGAATGGGACGAGGACCATCGCCGGGCCGCCTATGCGGGTTGGAAAAAAGCCGTAGAACGCTCTCTGGGCTGGGCCGAGCCCTAATGAGGCTGGCAACCCCCGCCCATCTGCGGTGGAACATGTGTACCCACGGCCACCTCGGAGGTAAGCCCGGCCTCACCGTCCTCACTGGGGGCCCCTTCCCACTGCGGGGAACGGGCTTGGGCCCGCTGCTGGCTTAGCATCGTGGGGACATGGCCGTTGACCACGTCCTCCGCGGTAGTAATCGGGCTGACCAGTCAGTCCAGCATGGCACCACCTCGCCCCGGATCTCCCGGCACAGGAGGTGGCCGAGGCGGCTGCTCATCGTGGCCAATGTCGTCGTCTTGGCGATGCTGGCGTTGGGTGCTTCCGCCTACGGGTACGTCCAGTGGCGTCTCGGGCAAGTCAACCGGGTCGCCGTCCAGGGACTGACGCCCGCCACGAAGCCCGGGGCGCCGATCACAGTGCTCGCCGTCGGCAGCGACACCCGCAACCTGGGCAAGGGGGCCAGCGCCATTTTCGGAGGCGCGGAGAGCGTCAGCGGACAGCGTTCCGACACCCTCATGCTCATCCGCATCGTCCCCGCCACCTCGAGCGTCGCCATCCTGTCGGTCCCCCGGGACTTGTTGGTCCCCATCGCTGGCATGGGCACGACCCGGATAAATGCGGCCTTCAATAGCGGCCCGGACCTGCTCGTGAGCACTATCGAACAGGATCTCGGGATCGACCTCAACCACTTCATGGTGGTCGATTTCTATTCGTTCACCCAGATATCCGATGCCATAGGCGGGGTCTACCAGTACTTCCCCGCACCGGCCCGGGACCTGTACTCGGACCTGAGCGTGCCCAAGGCCGGTTGCGTCCTGCTGAAAGGGAGCCAGGCGCTGGCCTTTGTCCGCTCCCGCGAGTACCAGTACTACCTAGACGGGTCCTGGCAGTACCAGCTCGTGCCCGAAAGCGACCTGGCCCGTATCCAACGCCAGCAGGACTTCATCAAACTGGCCATAAAGAAGGCGGAGCATGTGGCCCCCACCAACCCCGTGGCCCTCAATGGCGTGATCGCCGGCGTGGCGGGGAGTCTCACGGTGGACGACAATTTCTCCAGTTCCCAACTCCTCAGCCTTGCCTCCGTGCTCCGCCACGCCGACGCCGCAGGCATCCCCGAGTGGACCTATCCGACGGTCAACTCGACCGAGGTCCCCGGCGCCCTCGACCCCGTGCCCTCGGAAGACCAACAAATGGTCCAGCAGTTCCTGAGCTACGGCCTTCCTCCAGTGAAGACTGCGGGCGGCACGGCAGGGACCACGGGCCCGGCCGCGACTACGAGTACGGCCGCTGTCGGCATAGGCCGGCCGGGCAGCTTGGCCGCTCCGGCCCAAGCTGTGCTCACAGCGTGGCTCGGAGCCGGCACTGAAGCCACAGGTGCATCGGCTAGCGCATTGGCCACGACACCCCCCAGCGAGGTGGCCCCCGACGCCTCCTCGTTTTCCGACGGGCAGTACATACCCCCGGGCTTGCAGCCCGGTCAGGTGGCGCCAAAGTGCCCGACCTGACGAGCTAGGCCGGCGGCCCGGGAGCGCGACCGGGGCCGCTCAGCGCACCCGGTCCAAAGCATCCTGGTAGACGGTGGCGAGTTTGTCCCAGCGGCGATTGGCGCCTTCGTCGACCGCTTGGCGGTCGGGGTCGGCGTCGAACCAGGCGACCGTCTCAGTGACCCCTTGCGCGAACGGGACCGTCGCCCGGTAGTCGGGGACGACGCCGCGCAGCTTGCTGTTGTCGAACACCGTGCTGTAAATCTTGTCGCCGAAAAGGCTGCCGAGCTCGCTCGGGTCAGCCGCCACGATGGCATCGCTGGGGACGTGGAGGATATTAGGGGCAGCTCCGGCAGCCGCCCCGACCAAGGAATAGATCTGGTCCCATGTCAAAGCCTCGTCGGAAGTGATGTGGAAGTCCTGGCCGATTGCCGCGGGGTTGCCCAGGAGCCCGAGAAGGCCCTTGGCGAAGTCGCTGTTGTGCGTGATCGTCCACAGGCTGGTGCCATCACCGGGGACGATGATCGGAGCCCCGCGACGCATACGGTCGACGATGGTGAACGGCTTCTCCCAACTACCGATGACCACCGGGATCTGCGACACACCGTAGGTGAGCGAGGGCCTGACGATCGTATAGGGGAACCCACTGTGCTCCCCCGCTTCGATCAGCAGCTTCTCGCAGGCGATCTTCTGGCGCCCGTAGTCCCAATAGGGGTTGGACTGGGGCGTCCTCTCTGTTACCAGCCAGTGGCTCGGCGGTTTCTCGTACGTGGCGGCGGTGGAAATGAACACGTACTGGCCGGCACCGGCGAAGACGTTGATGTCCTGTTGCACCTGGGCAGGGAGGTAACCGACCCATTGAACCACGGCGTCCCAATCGCGGCCTCTCAGGGCGGACCGTACCTCGGCCTCGTTGTAAGCGTCGGCGATGATGGTCCGTTCGGCGGGCACAGGGACCTCGAGGCGGGACCGGCCGCGGTTGAGAAGCCAAAGTTCGTGCCCAGCGGCGACAGCCGCGGCCGAGCAGACGCTGCTTATGAGACCGGTACCTCCCACGAACAGGGCCCGCATGCCTGACATCTCCTATTGTGCTGCTCCCTGGCGCAGACCGCCAGGGTACGCCTAGCACAATCCAGCGTACGCCTAACACAATACGGTCATCTCAACAGGGCATGCCTGGTTTGGGCACGGCACGGGTACGGTTGGCGCATGAATGTTCAGCCCGGGCGCCCCTTCCCGCTGGGGGCCACCCCCACTGCGGAGGGGACCAATTTTGCGGTGTCGTCGGAAATCGCCGACGCCATCGAGGTTTGCTTGTTCGACCAGGACGGGCAGGAGCAACGAATAGAGCTACCCGCACGCACGGCTCACGTCTTCCACGGGCTGGTGAGCGGGACCGGACCGGGACAGCACTATGGGCTACGAGTGAAGGGCCCGTGGGCACCAGCGGCCGGACTTCGGTGCAACGAGGCCAAACTGCTGCTGGACCCCCACGCAACAGCGGTGGACGGCCAGGTGAGCTGGGGCGAAGCGGTGTTCGGGCACCGCTTCGAAAAACCGGACGAGGCCAACCCCTCCGATTCGGCGGCGTTCATGCCGAAGTGCGTAGTCACCGATCGGCACTTCGACTGGGGTACGGACGCACCGCCCGGCACACCTCTGGACGAGACCGTCATTTACGAGACCCATGTAAAGGGCCTCACGCGGCGCCACCCCGACGTACCCGAGCAGCTGCGGGGCACGTACGCAGGCCTGGCTCAACCGGCAGTGACGGGTTACCTGACCGATCTGGGCATCACGGCCGTGGAGCTGCTGCCTGTGCACCAGTTCGTCCAGGACTCCCACCTCCTCGAACGCGAGCTGCGCAACTACTGGGGCTACAACAGCATTGCCTTCCTGGCCCCTCACGGTGGGTACAGCTCGAGCGGGACAGGCGGCACCCAAGTGGGCGAGTTCAAGGCGATGGTGAGGGCACTTCATACCGCCGGCCTCGAGGTCATCCTCGACGTTGTCTACAACCACACTGCCGAGGGCAACCACCTCGGGCCAACGCTTAGCTTGAAAGGCATAGACAACCCCGCGTACTACCGCCTGGTGGACGACGACCGGGCTCACTACTTCGACACCACCGGGACGGGCAACAGCCTTAATGTCGGCCACCCGGACGCGCTGCGCCTAGTGCTCGACTCGTTGCGCTACTGGGTGACGGAAATGCACGTGGACGGCTTCCGTTTCGACCTCGCCACCGCGCTCACCCGCCAGAGCGGTGACCTCGACATCCACAGCGCGTTCCTGACCCTCGTGCACCAGGACCCCGTCCTGGCCCCCGTCAAAATGATCGCCGAGCCCTGGGACATCGCCGGCTACCAGTTGGGCGGCTTTCCCGCCCGCTGGTCGGAATGGAACGGCAAGTACCGCGACAGCGTCCGCGACTTCTGGCGAGGGGCGGATGGGACCCTGGGCGAACTGGCGCTCCGCCTCACTGGCAGCGGGGACATTTACGCCTCGGACAGGCGGGCGCCGACGGCCAGCATCAATTTCGTGACCGCCCATGACGGCTTCACCCTGGCCGACCTCACCTCTTGTAACGATAAGCACAACGAGGCTAACGGCGAGGACAACAAAGACGGCGAAAGCGACAACCGCGCCTGGAACTGCGGGGTCGAAGGCCCCACGGACAACCCCGAGGTGCTGGAGCTGCGCGAGCGGCAACGGCGCAATTTGCTTGGCACTTTATTGCTTTCTGCCGGGGTCCCCATGATGCTCGGCGGCGATGAGATCGGCCGGACGCAGAACGGTAACAACAATGCTTACTGCCAGGACAACGAAGTGTCGTGGTACGACTGGGACAACGTCGACAAGGACCTCCTCGCCTTCGTCAAAACGGCGATCGCCCTGCGCCGGGACAACCACGCCCTCCGGCCTCGAGAGTACCTCCGCGGCCCCGAAGGCGGCCCGGCCCAGATGGTCCTTTACCGCCCGGACGGCAAGCACATGACCGCCGAAGACTGGCAGGATCCCGCAGCCCGGGCGCTCGCCATGGCCATCGATGGGCGACAGATCGAAGACAGCGACGGGGAGACCACGAGCGACCGGTTCCTGTTGCTCCTGAACGCCCACTACGAGCCGGTCGAGTTCGTACTGCCGCCCGGACGGGCCAAGTGGGACGCCGTGCTCACCACGGGGCCCATCGAAAAAACGCCCAAGCTCACGAGACGAAGGACTGTTGCGCTAGACGCCCGGTCCCTCCTCCTGCTCCATAGCGCTTAGGCCGCCGGCCGCGTTTTCGGGCCGGGGAGATCCTTCAGGGCAGGATAAGGGCCACGTCGCCAAACTCGTGCCACAGATAGCCCAACTGCAGGCTGGCCGAGTAAACGGCCTCGAGGAGGGGGCGGCCGGCAATCGCTTCGAGCATCAGTAGGTGCGATGCTTCGGGCTCGTGCCAGCCCGTGAGCAGGCCGTCCACGACGTTTATACCGCGGTCCGGTGTAATGACCAGCTCGGTCCAGCCGTCCATCGCCTCGACCTGGCGGCTGAGGGCGTCGAAGGCCGACTCCAGGGCGCGCACCACGGTCGTGCCGACCGCCAGCACCCTGCCCCCAGCCGCCCTGGTGGCGTTGACGCGTCGCGCCGTGGCTCTCGTCACCTTGACGCGCTCGGGGTAGGGCAACTCGTCAGCTTCAAGCGACGCCACGCCCGTGTGCAGCACGATCGGGGCCACCCCGACGCCGCCGGCAACAAGCCGTGTGACCATATCTGCGCTGAAGGGGCGACCGGCGCTAGGCATCTCGGCACTGCCGGGCTCGGTGGCGTAAACGTTTTGGTAGGCGCTCAGCGGCCAGGCCTGCGGCACGTACCCGTAACGGATGGGCCGGCCGTGCTCGGCCAGCCAGGTTGTGACCGGGCCACCGACGACGAGCAGAGCCGTCCACAAGCGAGGGCTTCTCCGGTAGGGGCCAAGCAACTCCAAGAAAGCATCGTCCGGGCCCAGGCGCACAAGCCGGGGTGGGGGCTCGCCGGTCCCGTCGTGGCCCGGGCCGGTCCAACGCTTGGTGACGAGGCCTACCGACCGGCGGGGCTCGACGGCCCATACTTCGGCTCCGTCCGGGCCGTCACCGAGGCGGGTGGAAAGGTGGACCACCACCTCGCCGCCCGTCACCACGTCCGTACCGGTCACGGCGGCGGGAAGCGTGGCCGACGTATTGATGACGAGGAGGTCGTCGGTCGTCAAGAACGAAGGAAGAAGGCCGAACATGGAATCGACGAGCCGTCCGTCGACGCGGTGCGCCACCATCATCCTCACCCCGCCACGACCAAGGCCCCGTTGCTCAGGTGGCTGGGTGGCCCGGAGCTCCGCCGGCAACGCGAAACTGAGCCGATTGGTCACCGGGGCTGGCTCTCAGTCAGGTCGGACGCCCGCACCCGCCCACTCGGCGGACGCTCCTCGATCAGCCGCCGGAGAAGTGGGGCCACTGTGCTCGGTTCGGGCCGGTCCGAGATGTCCTGACCCACAAAAGCCTCCTGGTGCATATCGGTGCGCATATCGCCGGGGTCGAACCACCACACCCTGGTGCCCGTCTCCTCGACGGCCAGCACATTGCTCAGCTGTTCGAGGGCAGCCTTGGACAACCCGTAACCACCCCATCCTTCGTACGCCTCGACGGCGGCGTCCGAGGTGACGTTTACGACAGCCCCGGCAGTCGCCGAGAGGAGGGGGAGCGCCAGTTGCACGAGGGCCAAGGGCGCGACCACGTTGGTCTCGAGCACTCCCCGGAGATCGTGCAACCCGTAGGCCCCCAGGACCGGCAGCGGGGTGCGTCCCAGCGTGCTGGCGTTGTTCACGAGCACGTCCAGACGGCCGGTGCGCCGTGCGGCCTCGATCAGTTGACGGCGGTGACCGGGGTCGGTGACGTCTCCAGCGACGGGGACGGCCCCGGTCTCGGCCGCCGCCTTGCGCACCTGAGCGCCGTCCCGGCCATCGATGACCACACGCCACCCCGCCCCTACGAGCTCGCCGGCCAAGGCACGGCCGAGGCCCTTGGAGCCACCGGTGATGATCGCAGTTTTAGTCATGAAACGCACCTTAGAACTTGAAGTTAGCTTCAAGTCAAGGGTAGGCTGGACAAAATGCTTTCGATCGGGGATGTGGCCGAAAGGGCCAATGTGGCAACCTCGGCCCTGCGCTTTTACGAGAGGGAGGGGCTTATCTCGTCGGTGCGCACGGACGGGGGCCAGCGCCGCTACCAGCGAGAGGTCCTGCGCCGCATCGCCTTCGTGCGCGCCGCGCAGCGCGTCGGGCTCACACTTGAAGAGGTCAAACAAGCCCTCTCGGCGCTGCCCGAGAGCCGCACGCCTACTACTAATGACTGGCGCCGGTTGTCGCGTACCTGGCGGCCCTTGCTGGACCGGCGCATAGCGGAGCTCGAACGAGTCCGGGACAGGCTCGACACCTGCATCGGCTGCGGTTGCCTGTCGCTCGGGGTATGCCGCCTGCTAAACCCCAAGGACGTTGCCGGTGCCGAGGGCCCGGGCCCACGTTGGCTCCTCGACGAGCAGGACTGACGCGGGCGCAGGGGCCTCGGGACGCAAACTTGACGCGGCCAGAACCGGAGCACCTGCCTCCTTTTTTTTCGCCTTCCGCCTCGTAACCCTCCAGGACCGTGTGGTTCTGAAGGCCGGCCCGGGGATATGAAAGGCTGCGGCCCGGCCCACCTCGGGGCTCAAGCCAGGCAAGAAGGTTCGAGCGAGCGGAACAGCTTGTAGCCAAGCTGGAACTCCTGGTGGCCGAGAGCCTCGGACCGGGTCGCAGCCCCGGACGCGGTAGCCACCACGAGGTCGAAGATCTCGGCGCCGACCTCGTCCAACGATGCCTCGCCCAGGAGGATACGCCCGGCGTCGACGTCCATGTCGTCTGACATTCGTCGGTACGTGTCCGGGTTGGCACAGACCTTGATGACGGGCGAAATAACCGATCCGACGACCGAGCCACGGCCGGTGGTGAAGAGGATGACGTGTGCCCCGCAGGCGATCAACTCGACAACTTCAGTGGTGTCGTTGATGTTCGGGTAGCCAAAACGAGGAGAGCCGTCGGGCACCACGTCGAGCAGGTAGAGACCGCCCGCGGGCGGCAGTTCGCCAGGTTCGATGACCCCGCTGATGGTCGAACTTCCACTCTTGGCGTAAGCGCCGATCGACTTCTCTTCGATCGTGGTGAGCCCGCCAACGAGGTTGCCGGGAGCGATACTGGCATGGCCGAGCTCTTCGTAATAGCGAGCCGCCTTGACCACGCGTGCCGCCAGTTCGGCCCCGAGCTCGCTGGTCGCGGCACGCCCGCGCAGATGTTCCTCGCACCCGATCAGTTCGCCCGTCTCCTCGAAGATGCACCGGGCACCGCCGGCCACCAGCCTGTCAAAAGACCGGCCTACGGCGGGGTTGGCGGTCAAGGTGCTCGTGCTGTCCGATCCCCCACAGATCGTGCCCACCACGAGGTCGGCCACGGACAGGGGCACCCGCTCGACATCGGCTATCTTTGCCAGTCCCTCCGCAACGAGTTCCCGACCCCGGTTGACCGTTTTCACGGTACCACCCTCGTGCTGGATGACCAGGCTCTCGACCCACCTGCCGCTGCGTTGGACCGCCTCTTTCAACGCCGGCCGGTCGAAGCTTTCGCAGCCCAGAGATACGAGCAGGCTGCCACCGACGTTGGGGTGCGTGCACAGGGCAGTGAGGACCCGCTGGGCGTAATCGTTAGGGTAACAGCCAGGGAACCCGACGACCTGGACGGAACCACCGCTGTGGGAACGGTCGCCATTGGCAATTTCCCGGGCCACGTGGTGGGCACACTCCACGAGGTAGACAACGAGTAAATGGTTGCGGATCCCCTTCCTTCCGTCGGCGCGGGCATAGCCCATCACTTCACCGATATCGGCACTCCCATCAGCGCCGCCCGCACCATGCCCGCCGGGCCCGCCCGGGCGCACCATCGGCGCACCGACCGCCGCCTTGCCGCCGGCCACGCCCGTCGGCACCGGCCCGGCGGCAGGCGCGTCGGGGAACGACGGCAACGCCACCGGCACCGCCGTGCCAGGGGAGGCGGCGGCCTCGCCCGCGCTGGCCCCCCCGACGAGATGGGCAGCGAGGTAATTGCTGCTCAAGTTGTGCAGGTGCAGGAGCTCACCGGCGCCGACGGGGGCTGTGGTCCGACCGATCACCGCGCCACATTTACGGACGAGCTCGCCCGTCACCAACCGGCGCGCCGCTACCTTGTGCCCAAAGGGCGTGTCGGCCGCGACCTGAACGGTCGTCCCCTCCACCAGCACCTGCTCACCGGCCCGGATGGGGCGGGCCGCCACCAGGCAGTCATCGTCGGGATGCAGGCGCAGCAGGCGGCCGTCGGTCAGCTCAGGGGCTGGGCCTGTCATAGGTTAAAACTTCCCATATCTCATGTAAGCCTGTTCGGGATCGGTACCGTCCAGGATGGCGGTGCGCACCTTGTTTTCCACGGCGGCGGCCTCCTCGGCCGCCCCTATGACCTCTACGGCCCGGTCAGCGGGCACCACCACCACCCCGTCCTGGTCCGCCAGGAGAAAATCCCCGGTCGAAACCGTGACCGGCCCGATGGTCACCGAACCACCCAGCTGGTCGGTCAGCCAGCGGCCGACGATGTCCCGAGGCGTAGTGAAACGACAATAAACGGGGAAACCCAGCCGCCGGATGAACGCCGTGTCCCGGCATCCCCCGTCAACCACGTAGCCACGCACGCCCCTGCTTTTCATTGCCTCAGAGGACAGTTCGCCCATCAGCGCGATCTCTTGGTTTTCCGGCTGGCACACCACGACAGACCCGGGCGGGGCGGCCGACAGCATCCTGGTCCAGGACAGCAACGTATCGTGGGGGGCGGCTCCTTCGACGAGATGTCCGTGCACCGTCCAGACCGGCCCGGCAAGTTTCAAGCCCAGGTCGAGGGCACTTATGTTGGGCGGGAGGACCCCCGGTGCGATGGCGAGGGCGCGCATGACGTCGAAAATAATCCCCGTGTAGAGGCGCTGGAGACGTCCCGCCAGGCCTTCCGCCTCGGGACCGGCGGGTCGACCGGGCCGCCTTTCTTCCCTAAACGGGCCATCAACCAATGAGGCCACCTCCTTGGGAGCCATGCGCCTCGACCACATTTCGTTTCTCGACCACGTACAGATGGACGAGGGACAGCACCACTTCGCCGTCCTGGTTGGCCACGGTCACCAGCTCGTCGACACGACCGAGACGTTCAGGCGAGCGCGGGTGGTCGCTCATGGCGGTGATCTCGGCCGTCACCGTTATCGTGTCGTCGATGAAAACAGGCCTCACAAAGCGGATCCGGTCGTAGCCATAGCTCATGGCCCGAGGGTTGATGGTACCGGCCGTCATGCCGACGCTAACCGACAGGACGAGCGTACCGTGGGCCATCCGGCGGCCGAAGCTCTGGGTGGCGCACCACTCGCGGTCCATGTGGTGGGGAAAGAAATCACCGGTCTGGCCGGCGTGCAAAACAATGTCGGCTTCGGTGATGGTCCGGCCCGTACTTTGGCGTGAAGTGCCGACGACATAGTCCTCGAAGAACTTCTCAGAAATGGTGCTCATCCGCCAATTCCGTCACCGATGAGCGGTTCGCGTTCGGCGTCGAGGCCATCCAGGCAAGCATCCTCACCGATGTCGCCTGACAACGCGGCGTGCACAAGCTCACCGGCTCGCTCCTGGAGCACCATCCACCCGGGGTAGCGGGGGCGGACGCTGGCGCCCTCGATGGTAGCGCGGGTGGCACTGAAAAAATCCAGGCAGTCCTTGTTCACCGACTGGTCTTCCCACGCCAGCGCGTTGGCGGGCTGACCGCCCGCCCAGTAATAGAGGTCCCGCTGGACCTTTGCGCTCGCCAACCAAAAGGCACAGGCGACGGCCGCCTCCTTCTCAGCGCTGCGGGCCGATACGGCGATGCCGGCCCCGCCCAGGCAGGATCCGGTCACTCCCCGGGGCCCGACCGGCATGTCCCGGTAGGCGAGCTGGTGGGGCCGGAACCCTGGGCGGCTGTAGTTGACGTAGCCGAACACCAGCGGTGCGTAGTAACACTCGTCGGTGCTGGAAAGCCGGTCGGCGACGTTGATGGGGTTGGCGGCCAAGCAGGAGGGACCGATACGGTCGACTAGCTGGTGCAGTAGGTCGAGCACGGCCAAGCCGACGTCACGACCGACAAAGCCCGTCTTGTCGGAGCAGACGGGCCCTCCCATCTGAGCCGCCAGGGTGAGGAAACTCGACATGGCGTCGACAGGTTTACCCGGCCAGAGCACCCGTCCTTCGCCGGCCAGCTCGAGGACAGCAGGCCAGCTGCGGGGCGGCTCCATGATCAGGTCCGGGCGGTGGGCCGAGACCTGGGTGGCGGCATCTATCGCCAGCGCGTACTGGTGGCCACCGTGGCTATAGCTGGCATGGGAGCGGCCCACCGATTGCCGGGCGAGGAGGGCCAGTTCGGCGTCGTGGCCGGTCTTGTCCAGACGGACGAGGAGGCCCTGGTCCGAGACCAACGGGATGTGAGGATGGTCGATGACGAGCACGTCGTACTCTTTGACGAGCTGTTCGAGGGGATGATCGGCAAAAGCCTGCAGCGATCGGGCCGCCCACTCGATGATGACATCATTCGTGGGCCCGCTCTGCGGACCTAAGGCAACGAGCGGCGCCAAGCCCCTGGGATGGTCCCAGGTAATGCCCTTGAGCCTCGTCACGCCATCCCCCCGGGCGGCTGTCCCTCCCGGGTGGTGCCGGGGGCACCGGGAGCGGCAAACTCGGCCCGCAGGGCGGCACTGTGCTGGCCTATCCGGGGCGCGCCGGCCGGCGGCGTCAATCTGTCCCCGTCGATACGCAGGGGGCTGCGAGTCGTCCGGATGGTCACGGGAGGCCCGGTACCGGCCTCGGACGGCCGGCTCACCTCCTGGACCATGGCGATGGAGGCGAAAGCCTCCGAGCCGGCCAAGGCGCTGAGGGTAAGCACGGGGGCGCACCAGATGTCGGCGGGTTCAAGCAAGTCCAGCCAGTGCTGGGTGGGCTGGGTGGACAAGTGGTCACCAAGGAGCGCGGCGATCTCGTCCCGTCTCTCTGACCATGAAGCCGGATCCTCGAAGTCAGTCAACGCCTCCAGCCCGATCAGGGAGCCGAGCCTTGGGACCGGGTTCATGGCGATGGCCAGGTAACCGTCCGAGGTCGGGTATACACCGTAGGGAGCGGCAAGGTAAGCGTTGGCCGAGTAGATGCCGCCGCGGCGAGGTTGAAAGCTGGGCTCGGAGAGGGAAACCGACAGCAGTTCGAACTGGAAGTCGAGCACGCTTTCGAGCAAGCTGGTCTCGACCAAGCCACCTTGGCCGGTGCGCTCCCGGCGTGCCAGCAATGCCGCCACGCCCAAGGCCAGCTGGCAGGAGGCCAGGTGGTCGGCGATCGAGAGCCCGACCGGGACCGGGGGGCCGCCGGCAGTACCGGCCGTCCACGGCAGCCCCGACACCGCTTGTGCCAACAGGTCCTGCCCGGGCTTGGCCGCCCACGGACCCTGCGCCCCATAGCCGCTGACGCTGCCGTACACGATCCCGGGATTGATGCGCCGCACAGAATCATAGTCGAGCCCCAGCCGCTTCATGACGCCGGGGCGGAAGTTCTCGATTATCACGTCGACCGACGAGACCATGCGCCGGACCAGAGCGAGGTCGTCCTCGTCCTTCAGGTCGGCGGACAGGCTCTCCTTGTTGCGGTTCATGGCGTGGAACGAGATGGTGTCACCGTCCTTGGCGATCCCGGCGAAGGCCAGTTGCCGCCCGATGTCCCCCACCGGGGGGCGCTCGACCTTTATAACTCGGGCCCCGAGGTCGCCGAGGCGGAGCGCCGCCACCGGCCCGGCCAGGAACTGACTGAAATCGAGCACGGTGGTACCGGCGAGCGGCGCGCTCAACCCTTCACGGCCCCGAGCATGGCTCCGCGCGCCAGGTAGCGCTGTGCTCCGACGAACACGGCCAGGACCGGGAGCATCTGCAACAGGGCGGCGAAGGCCAGCTCGGGGATATAAAGCTGGACGTTGAGCCCGGCGGCGGCACTGGCGTTGAACAGCTGGCTCGACGTGATCAGCTCCTGGAGACCGACCGAGACGGTCTGCACCGCAGAAGTCGGGAGCATGACCAACGGAAGGAAATAGTTCGTCCAGTCGGCGACAAAGGC
>PMWT01000201.1 GCA_003166025.1 Acidimicrobiaceae bacterium
AAGATGCCGTTATAGAAATAGCCCGGACCATAAAAGCCCATGGGTGCGCAGCCGTACGGTGAATAGTCGTAGTAGCCATAGGAACACATCGGCGGAGTTAGGCTGATAACAACTTGTGCGTTAGCCGTTGGCACCAAGGCCAAAGGCACGAGCAAGGTTGTTGAACCGGCCAGAATCAGACTGTGCATTGCGAGCTTGCGAGCCCAGGGGGCGACGTTCTTGACTTGCCACATTTTGTTAATCCTCCAGAATTTCCGCTTTCGATCGAAAGTTATATCTCCAGTATCAGGCCCTTGCTCACAGATAACTGGTCAATACAGACCGCGCGGAGATTATCGCGGTTTTACTTAAATGTGCGGGATGCGATCGAGAAGAAGGCGGCTCTGGATGTCACGCCGGAGCAGGCGCTGCGGACTATGCGAGCGGTGGTGTTGGCACATAAGAGCAGCCGGGAACGGCGGACGGTAGGTTGGGGGGAAGCGGCGGAATAGCAATGTCCGGGTACTGGCGGGAACTTACCACCCGCCAACGCACAGATTTCTAGGTGGTGCAGTTTGATAAGGAAGCGAGCCAAACGCGCGATTGATGGGTCGCAAAGAACGCGACCCGTCGCGCGGCTCGCCCAGATTCCTCACGGCGCAAAGAACGCTTGTTCGGAATGACAATCAAACCGCACCACTACAGATTTTTACAATCCTTTGACAATCTCACCTTGCGGACATGGAAAGATTAGCGCGTTCGATCTTCCCCTGCGACAAGGAGCGGTTATGAAGTCTTGCGTCAGATTTGTTTTTGTTCTTCTGACCGCGGCATCGTCGTTGTGCGCCGCGCAAACCTATACCATCACCGATCTGGGAGTAGTTTCCGGCGACGATTACAGCGTGGCACGTGCGATCAACGCGACGGGCGAAGTTGCTGGCTCGGTAGGCAGTGACCGGAACGCCACCAGCGACGTTTCTCTCTACAGCGCGGGCCAGATGACGAGTCTGGGTACGCTGGGTGGAACCAGCGGCATCGGAAACGGGATCAATGCGTCCGCGCAGGTAGCGGGATATTCCACGCGCGCTGACGGCACATATCATGCGTTCACGACCATCAACGGGACGCTGACGGATATCGGCGATCTGGGCGGCGGGTCGGCCGTGGCGTATGGGATCAATGACGCGGGGCAGGTGGTGGGCTCGGCTGTAACCGCGGACGGCAGCAATCACCCGTTTCTTTACAGCAACGGGCAGATGAATGACCTGGGCACTCTCCCTGGCGGCCAGGAAAGCGATGCCTACGGAATCAACGATTCCGGGTTGATTGTCGGCTCCGATGGCGGCAGCCATGCCTTGCTGTACAGCAACGGCGCCATGATCGACCGCGCCCGCCAGGTCGTGGTGGTGGCCGACAGTTCTAAGATCGGCCACGTCGCTTTTGCCACGATCTGCCCGCTCGAGGCTGTCACCCTGGTCATCACCGACACCAACGCCGACCCCCGGGCGGTCAAGGCCCTCGAGGAGCTCGGCCCCGAAGTGCACCTCGTATGAGGCAGGCCGAAGTGCAGATGGCCGAAGTGCAGATGGCCGAAGTGCAGATGGGTTGAGGCGCGACCGGCCTATTTGACGCTGCCGGCGGTGATGCCGGTGACGATCCAGCGGTTGAGGAAGAACACGATCACCGCGGGTACGGCCACGGCGACGATGGCGGCGGCATTGATGATGGTGTAAGGCACGTCGCGGCTGTCGATAGCGGCCAGCAAGACGGTGAGAGGCTGGGTGGTACTGCTGCTGCTGAGGACGAGCGGGAAAATGAACTGGCTCCAGCCGAACAGGAAAGTGACGATGGCCGTGGCCGCGATACCCGGGCGCGCCATGGGCAGCACGACCTTGCGAAAAGCCTGCATCGTCGACGCCCCGTCCATGAACGCCGCCTCTTCGATGGCGCGGGGCAACGCCATAAAGACGTTGTACATGATCCACATGGCCAGAGGGATGAAACCCGAGGTATAGACGAGGATGATGCCTGTATAGGTGTCCACCAGCCTGAGGTCGGCCATGATGCGGTAAAGGGGGATGAGCGTCGCATAAACCGGGAGCATCAAGGTGGCGATTACTCCGTAGAAAAGCACCCCCTTCAGGCGGAAGTGGAGACGGGCGAAGGCGTAGGCGCCCAAAACGGACACGATCAAGGTGAGGATGGTGGCCCCGGTCGCCTCTACTGTTATGTTTATGAGGGACCGGGCGATGCCTCCGGCGGCGTCCTGGCTCTCAGGGCCGGCGCCGAAAAGCGCCTGATAGGCGGTGAAGTTCAGGTGGCCGGGCCACCATTGGACGGGTGTGCTCTGAGCCGCCACGTTGGTCGACAAGCTGGTTTTGAGCGCCCAGTAGATCGGGAACAGCGACCACGCCACGACAATCCCCAGGGCAATAATGCGGGCCAGCCGGCCTACCCGGCGCGTCACGAGTACTCCACCTTCCGGTATATGACCTTGAGGATGAGCAACGACAGCAGGATGGTCGCCACCGTCGCGAACAACGACAGCGCGTACCCCTGGCCGAAGTTGAGGTCCTGGAACGTTATGAAATAGGTCTGGCTCATAAGTGACGAGCCGGTGGTGGCGGCGGCGTTGAGCACATAGACCTGGTCGAAGATGTTGATGGACATGACCAGGGCCTCGGCCGCGGCTATGGCTATGGCGGGACGGGCTAGCGGGAGGGTGATCCGGGTGATGTGCTGGTACCAGTTCGCCCCATCGACCCGGGCGCTCTCGTATAGTTCGTCGGGGATGGCCTGGGTGGCGGCCAGGACGAGCAGCGCCGCCAGCGGGGTTATTTGCCACACCTGGACGAGGGCGATGAGCAGGATCGTCTCGATCTGGTGCGAGCCGATGAAAAGCTGGTACTGGCCGATCAGGTGCGCGCTCTTGAGGGCGGAGTCGAGCACCCCGAAGGTGGGGTTGTAGATCCACGACCAGATCACGCCCTCGACCACGCCCGGCAGCGCCCAGGGCAGTATCACGATGGCTAGAAGGACGCCCCGGCCCCGGAACGGCCGCTGCAGGAGCAGGGCTATCCCGGTACCGAAGGCGACAGTGAGCACCACACCGAACAGCGCGTACCAGCCGGTGTTCTCGATGCTGTGCAGTACTTGAGGGTTCTCAAAAACGGCGGAGAAGTTGCCGAGCCCCACGAAATGGTTGGGTGGGGTGAGAGGGTCGGAATGGAAGAACGCCTCGGTGACGGTCAGTACCGTCGGGTAGATGGCGAGCGCGCCGATGAAAACGACGAGCGGCGCCACCATGGCGTAGGGGAGGGCACCGTCCCGCCGCCGCCGCTTCCTATTGACGCCGGTCGGCGGCGGTGGCGCCAGATCTCCTGCCCGCGCCGGGCTCACCCTGGAGGAGGCCTCAGGGCTCGCAGGCGCGGGCAGGCCGTCACATCAGCCACCAATCTCAGCCTTGGAGGCTCGACACCTGAGAGGCGATGGCACTGATGGCGCTGGCCACGCTTTCTTGGCCGGCGGCCGCGCTGTGGAGGTTCGTGTAAACGGCGTTGCTGAAGGCGGGGTACCAGGGGGGCGCTCCGGCCGGGAAGATGGCCCGCGAGTGGTCCTTGGTCAAAGCGGCGAGCTCGGCGGCGCCGGGGACCTTGCCCGACGAAACGAGCAGGGCCAGCCCGGAGTTGTTGGCCGGCAGAGGGAAGCCGTTGATCGAACTGGCAGGACCGTTGGCACCGGCAAAGGCGGCCTGGTTGGTCGATTCGTCGTACCACTTGATGAACTCGACCGCCGCGCTGACGTGCTTGGCCGTGACCGGTATACCTATGCCGTCGGGGTTGGCCAGGTTGGGGGCGGGCCCGCTGACCCCCGGAGTGGGGATGTAGTCGATGTCGCCGACGACTTTGGAAGAACTGGGCACGTCATAGACGGTGCCGATGTCACCCGAATAGTCCGAAAAGACGCTGGCCGTAAGGTTTTCGGCCTGGTCGTCGCTGAAGCCCTGGTAGTCGTCCAGGGCGAGGTTGCCCTTGGGCACCAGGCCGTCCTTGTAGGCGTCCACCATCCAGGTCATCGCCTTGTAGCCGGGGGAGGAAGGCGATGTGAACTCCGGCGTGTAGGAACTGCTGAGCACCCCACCGCCAAAGGCGGCGGTCATCTCGTACCAATAGGTCGACAGTCCCTCGGCGGCCGCGAACGGGATGTCCAGGGGATGGGCTACCACGCCTTTGCTCTGGACCTGCTTGAGGTCGGCCTGGTACTGGGCGAAGGTGGTCGGCGTCTTGGTGATCCCGGCTTTGGCGAAATCCTTGGTGTTGACATCGGTGACGAGCAGCGAGGCGTCGCTGGGCATGCCGATGAGCTCCCCGTCGCGGATAAACGAGTCGACCTGTGGGTACTGCGCGGGCAACGACGCCACGTTGAAGTACTTGTTGAGCGGCATGAACCATTTCGTCTCGTAGTACTCGCCCACCTTGGACCAGTCGACGTCGGTGACGTCGGCAAAGTAGGTGTGCGCCTCGGCGGCGGCGGCGATCTTGGTCTGCAGGTTGTCCCACTGGATGTAGGAATAATTGACGCTGATGCCGGTCGATTTCGTGAAGGCGGCGAGAGCGGCTTTGGACGGTGCCGGGTAGGCGATGGCCACGTTTATCGTCACGTGCTGCATGGCGGCGCTCTGGGCTGACGACGTGGTCGCGGCGGACGAAGCTTGGGTGAAGCCGGTCACGAGGAGCGCGCCGGCTACGCCGGAGACCGCCGCCGTGCGCAAGAAGATATGCGTTGGTTTTGTCATGTGGTACCTCTCCTTTTAGATGGGCAAGACAGGACGTGGGGGCGCCGCCTTAGCTCGCAAGGCCAGGGCGCCAGCGCCCACCAAGGCGGAATCGGCTCCGAAATGCGCCGGTTCGACCTGGGGACAAAACACCGCAGCTCGGGCGAACGCTTGGCGGGCCCGGCTGCACAGGTCCGAGGGTGAGCGGAGGAAACCCCCGCCGATGACGACGCGTTCGGGGTCCACGACGACGGCCACGTTGACGGTCCAGAGGGCCAGTTCGCTCAAGATGTCTTCGAGCAGGGCAGCGGCCTTGTCGTCATGGTCGCTCTGCTGGGCGAGCTGCTCCATGGTGAGCGCCCGTCCGAGCGCCCGGCTGGTCCGGCCCGGTACGGCCCGCCCACCGACGCGCTCCTCTAGGAGAGCGGGTACGTCCTCGGGCCGTGGGGTCTCGGGGTCGTCTCCACCGAGCGCTTCGCGCCCGGGGAGGATGTACCCGATCTCGCCGGCCGCCCCGTGGGCACCCACGAGGATCTCGCCACCGGCGACGATGCCGGCGGCTATCCCCGTCCCGAGGTTGAAGTAGAGGCCGTGGGATATCCCGCGCAGCGCCCCCCAGGTCATTTCGGCCATGGTGGCGGCCTTTACGTCGTTCATGACCGAGATCGCCATATCCGGGAACCGCTCTCTCAGCAGGGCCGGGATCCGCAGGCGCGACCACCCCGGCATGCCTGCGATCAAGACACCGTCCTCACGGGTGATCCCTTTGGTCGACACGCCGAAGGCGGTCAACGGTGGGGACGCCTCCTCCTCTCGGCGCACGGCCTCGGCCAGATCCAGAGCCCGGTCGATGATGCGCTCCGCGCCGTCTTCGGGCTGCGTGTCGATGACCCGGCGGCCCCGGACGCTGCCGTCGGCGGAGACCACGGCAGCGGCCAGTTTTGTCCCACCGATGTCGAGGGCGAGCACCGGCCTCATGTCCACGGCCTCATGTCCATAGGCAGCTCGCCGAGCTGAGCCATCCAGGAGCGGCTGTCATCGCAGCCTTATTTCAGCACGATCGACCGGGCGAGCCCGCGCGGTTGGCTCGGGTCGATGCCCTTGGACTGCGCCAAGGCGATAGCCGCACGTTGGGCGCGCACGAGCTCGGCCAAGGGGTCCCCGCCGGGAGAGGGCAGCTCGAGTGTGGCCCCACTGGCCTGCACCTCCTGGTCGAGGCCCTCCGGCAGTTCGCTGAGCGACCAAACCAGGCTGTGGGTTTCGAGCAGGCTGATAGGGCCGTGGCGCAGCTCCATCGCCGGGTATGCCTCGGACCAGGACAGTGACGCCTCCCGCAGCTTGAGCGCCGCCTCGTTGGCCAGGCCGGCCCCGGCCCCTCGGCCCAGGAACACGAATTGGCGGTAGTTGGTGAGCCCAACGGGCAGAGTGGCGGCCAAGCTGTGCTCGGCCAATTTGGCCAGGTGCTCGACGTCGTGGCCGAGGTGGGCGCGCCACAGAGCGCACACACTGGTGGCGAAACGGGTCTGGACCACCGCTTGCTCGTCGGCGAAAGGCAGAGAGATGTTGTGGGCCGCCGCCCTGGCCACGGGCGTCGAGTCAGAGCCGGTGATGGCCAGCACCGTCGTGTGCGACGGCGTCTCGTCGATGACCCGGAGGATCTCTGTGGTAGTCCCGGAGCGAGATATGGCGACGACGAAGTCGTAGGCGCGCCCGTGAGGCATCTCCGAGGCGGCGAAGGCATCGCTCTCGCCCAGTCCGGCGCCCTCCCGCCATGCCGCCACCGCCTCGGCCATGTAGCGCGACGTGCCACAGCCCACCAGGGCCACCCGGCTGCCGTGCTCGGGTAGGCCGCCGGCCGCGGCCACCTCAGCGGCGCGGCGCCAACAGTCCGGCTGACTGTTCACCTCGGTGACCAGAATGTTCGTTTCTGCGCGTAAAGCGTCCATATCGAACTATAATAGTCCTCAAGGGCGGGCCGATGTCAAGTACCAACGGCTGGACCGGCTCGAGGTCGCGTCGGAGCCGTCCAGCGAATTTCAAATCTGCCGACCGCTGTTGCTTTTCTCCTGGAGGTGTTGGGCTATCCGGGCCCGGCCGTCCCGACGCACACCCTCTCGTGTGTGAGCTTGGTCAGGGCATGGATCCCCGTGGTGAGGAGCATGTTCTGTCTTGAGGCATCGGACAGCTTGGCCTCCACAGGGCACCCGGCGGGCCCAGGGACGGGACGCCCGATTGAAGAGGGCCCTGGCGCGGCACTAAGGGCTCAAAGGGAGGTGGGGGCCATGAGGCGGTCCAAGGTCAAATCAGCCGTGGCCGGCTTGTTGACGGCCACGTGCCTGGTGGGGCTCAGTTTCGAGGCGTCCGGGCAATTGACGCCCGGGCAGTTGGGCGGCGCGGCCGGGGCCGGCACCGGTCACCGGGTAAAGCTGACGGGGACGGACTTGGTCTCGTATGAGAGTTGCGCGCAAATGCTCCGACAGGTGAAGGCCGAGGCGTTGAAAGAAGTAGGACCGTACGGCCTCCCTGGGACCGCGGGGGATTACCCGACCGTGTTGGGCACGGGTGTGGGCGTGGCCCGGGCGCTCGCTCCGACTGCCCTGGTCCCGGCGGGCAGCGCCGCTCTCCAGGCCGCGCCGACGTCGACGATGGCCCAGGACGCCGCGCCGTCGAGCGCCGCCCCTTTCCCGGCGTCGAGCGTGACGGGGCAACCGGGGTATTCGACGACGAGCGACCAGGAGGCGGGCGTCGACGAGCCCGACATGGTCAAGACCAACGGCCAGATAATGGTGGTATTACGTCAACAGCCCCTCGGTGCTCAGGTTGTAGACGTGCGAGGGCCGGTGCCGCAGCTGGAGGGCTTCCTGGCCCTCCCACAGCTGGCGAGCGCCGCCGGCCTGTTCCTGGTCGGCCAGGACGTCGTTGTGGTGGGGCAGATGTTCGAGGGCGCCGAGCCTTCTGCCGACATAATTGTGGTGAGCGTCGCCGACCCCGATATACCGATGGTGCAACGGACGTTCTCGTTCCAGGGCGAACTACAGGGGGCCCGGCTCATAAATGGGCAAGTGGTGCTCGCTCTCACTGATCAGCCCCGGCTGCGTTGGTTCTTCCCCGTGAGCGCCACGGCGGCGGCGCAGAAGGTCGCCACTGCGGCCAACGAGGCTGTCATCGAGTCGTCGAAGGCCTCCGACTGGCTTCCTTCCGAGATCGTCCGGCCGGCGGTAGGGCACTCGGCGTCCGCGGCGGGCTCACCGGCGCCCACAGTGGCTAGGGCCGCCTCCTGCGCCCGCACGTACCACACGGTCATCAGTTCGGGCCTGGGTACCCTGTCGGTCGTTTCCTTCGACCCGGCCACCAACTCCCCGGGCACCGAGGTGACAGTGATGGGGAACGCCGAAAACGTCTATGCCAGCGCCACTCAGATCTTCGTGGCCACGACGGCTTGGCCCTACCAGGTGAGCCCGGTCTGCCCGCCGCTTCCCGGCGAGGCGTGCCCGATGCTGCCCTCGGACGCGGCGGGGACGGGCGACAGTGCCAGCACCGGCAGTGCCAGCACCGGCAGTGCCAGCACCGGCAGTGCCAGCACCGGCAGTGCCAGCACCGGCAGTGCCAGCACCGACATTTACGGCTTCGACATATCCGACCCGGAGGCGCCTCGGTACCTGGGCTCGGGGAGCGTGCCGGGGACACTGATCGGCCAGTACGCCATGTCCGAGCTCGACGGTTACCTGAGGGTGGCGACGACGGTGGGCGAGCCCACGCCGGCGCCGGTGGACGGGGAGGCGGTCCCGGCCCAGCTATCGGACAACATGGTCAGCGTCCTGCAGCCCCAGGACGGTGCCCTGGTGACGGTTGGGTCGCTGCACGGCCTTGGAGAAGGCGAGAAGATCTATGCCGTGCGCTTCATGGGCGACCTTGCCTACGTGGTCACTTTCGACCAGACCGACCCGCTCTTTGTGCTGGACCTGAGCAAACCCGGACAACCCGTGCTGGCCGGCCAGGTCTCGCTGTCGGGGTATTCGTCGTTGCTCCAGCCCCTGAGCGCCGGCCTGCTCTTAGGGGTCGGCCAATCAGTGGACCAGCAGTTGCGCACGCAGGGCCTGCAGGTCGAGGTGTTCAACGTGGCCGACCCGTCCCGGCCTTCTCTCGTGTCACGCCAGCAACTGGGCGATGGCGCTGGTTCAGCGGCCGAGTACGACCCGCACGCTCTGTTGTGGTGGCCGCGGGACAATCTGCTGGTAATGCCGGTCGACAACTACTCGGGCTCGGGACCGTCGAGCGTGGCCGACGTCTGGTCGGTGAACCCGTCGGGCACGTTGGAACAGGTCGGGACTTTGAGCCAGCCGGGGAGCGAACAGGACGGCTACCCCGAGATCGAGCGGGAGGTCGTCGTGGGCGGGGATCTCTACACCCTTTCCGAACAGGGCGTTATGGTCAACGACCTCAGCTCGCTTTCTCAGGTGGCGTGGCTGGGCTACCAGAACGCTTCATCGTGATACCGAGACCGTGATACCGAGACCGGCGGTCCACCGCGGATGGGCCACGAAGTGGCGACGAGCCGACGGCCCGGGGCCCAGTGGTCACGAGGCTGTTGCCGACGCGCTCGGCGACGAACCTGACGCCGACGGGCCCCGACGGGCCGGTGCCCGGGAGCAGGAACGCGAATTGCTGGTGGCCGCGGCGGCCGGTGACCATGACGCGCTGCGCTGGTTGCTCGATGAGGTGGCGCCCATCGTCTATGGGTTCGTCTACGCCCGGGTCGGCGGCGACGAGGGCGCCGCCGAGGATCTCCTACAGGAGACGTTGATGGAGGCCGTGAAGGGAGCGTCCAACTTCAGGGGCGACGCCTCCGCCTCCACGTGGATGTGCGCTATCGCCCGGCGTCGCTTGAGCCGTTACTACGAGTCGGAGAGAAGGGCCGAGGTGGCCCGACGGTCGCTGCGGGTCGTGGACGACGCCAGGGACAGCGACGAAGTCGCCGGGACAGCAGAACTGGTCGAGCGCCAGGACGAGGTGGTGAGGGCGCTGGGCCGCCTGCCCGCCTTACAGCGCCAGGTCCTGGTCATGAAGTACCTGGAGGACATGCCGGTGCAGGACATCGCCGCCGTGGTCAAACGCAGCCGTGTCCAGGTCCAGTCCTTGCTCCAGCGAGGGCGCGACGGGCTACGCCGGGAGCTGGGAGGACAAGATGCCTGAGGATCGCGACCGGGGCGGTCCCGAGGAGCTGCTCGCCGGGTCGGACCGGCCTCGGCCCCTGTCGCCGGTGCTGCGGGCCCGGTTGGAAAGGTCCCTGGTGGACATCTCCGCGAACACGGCCCCCCGGCCCCTGTCGCCCGAAGTCCGTGACCGGCTCGAGAGCAGCCTCCGGCGTCCTGGCCACGCCCGGCGCACCGGGCGCTGGAAGCGCATTGTGCCCGGTGCCGGAGTGGCGGCCGCCATCGCCGTGCTGGCCGCCATCGTTGTCCCTCAGCTGGTCAACAGCCCCAATAGGTCCGGCGGCACGGTCGCGGCCAGGGCAGCGGGCCCTACGGTGGCACGCCTCGGTCTTTCTGTTCCGCCCGCCGCCGTCAGCAACGGTCCGTCGGGTAGGAAAGGCGGGGGCGTGCCCACCGGGGTGGCTCGCCACGCCGGGCCGAACCGTTTTGCTCCGGGCGCCACCAGCGGCGCCCCGCTTGTACCCCGCCGTGCGTTGCCGAGCCGGACCGTGCCGAGCCGGACCGTGCCGAGCCGGACCGTGCCGAGCCCAGTTGTCCCCGGGCCTATGGCGGCGGTGGTGGAGACGCCTGCCGTGAGCGGCGTCAGCCCTCGTCACGGGCCCACCGGCGGAGGCAACTGGGTGGTCGTCACGGGCCAGGGCTTCGCGGGCGTCTCGGCCGTCGACTTCGGGGCCACCGCGGCCGTGAGCTTTGCTGTCGAGTCCCCGGTGCGCCTGAAAGTCAGGGCTCCCGCCCACGCCGCCGGGAGCGTCGACGTCGTCGTCACTGCGGCGGCCGGGCGCAGTGACGACTCGGCGCTCGACCGCTACCGCTTCGGTCCCTGACGGTGCTCGAGGCGCCCCGACGGCGGGCGAGGACGCTTGCGCTATCGGGCGAACTCGAGGACGACCTTCACGTCCTCAGGCTGGTGCTGGTAGGCCTCTTTCCAGCTCTGGAGGGGGACGCGCCGGGAGATGAGGCGCCCCAGCCAGGCCGCGTCGGCCTGGGCCAGCGCCTGGGCACCGGCCTCGTAATGGGAGCGGTTGGCGTTGACCGAGCCGAAGACCACGTCGTTTTCGAGGACCATGTGGCGGTTAAGTTCACCGGCGTCGATGCCGAGAGAACGACCCTTGGAGGAAACGCCCGTGAGGCACAGGACAGCGTTGGGGGCCATGGCGTCCATAGCGTCGAAAACGAGCTGGCCGACCCCCGTGCACTCGAGCACTATGTCGGGGATGCAGCCGGTGGAGGCGATGTCGCCGTGGTGGTAGGTGGCGCCCAGGGCGGCGACGAGGTCGGGTTTGAGGCCCGTGGTGACCTGGTCGAGCACGTGCACCTCCATGTCTTTCTGTACGCCGAGCAGGGCCGCCAGCAGGCCGATCGGGCCGGCCCCGGTGACCAGCACGATATGCGGCTCCCATTTGGCCCGGGCGCCGATGCGTTCGATGTGGTCCCAGGCCTTCGCCACCACCGTCGTCGGCTCCAACAAGACCCCGAGGTCGCCCAGGGCGGGTGCCACCTTGACCAGGAAATCGGGCGTAATGCGATATCGTTCCCGGGCATAGCCATGGTGCTGCTTAATGCCCCACTCCGTGTAATTGCCGTTACGGCACATGTCCCACTGTCCGATCGCGCAGTTCAGGCAGGGCTCGGGATCGGGCCGGCGCACGATCCCGACGACGAAGTCCCCGGGGACGAAGCCGGAACCTTCGGGAGCCTCCAGGACTTCGCCAAGGGACTCGTGGCCGAGAGCCAGGCGGTCAGAGCCGGTCGGCGCCCAACCGTAGTCGCCCGCGATTATCTCGATGTCAGTCCCACATACTCCTATCTCCCTGGTCTTCACGAGCACCGGGCCGTCTTCGAGGGGCGGTTCGGGAAGCTCGGTCAGATCTACGGTGTTGGCCTTTAACGGGACAACAGTGACGGCGCGCATGTTTAGAACGTACCCGAGGAATAGTGAGACCAATGGCTGATCTGCCCGTGGACCTTCAAGGCAAATTGCTGGTGGCGAAGACCGACCTGATCGACCCCAACTTCAACCGCACGGTCGTCCTCGTCCTGGCCCATGGCGACCAGGGTGCTCTGGGCCTCGTGCTCAACCGGCCGACCATCACCCCCCTGGCGGCGCCCCTGCCCGAGTGGGAGGAGCTGGCCTCCGAACCGGCCGTGGTGTTCGTGGGCGGTCCTGTCTCGCAGGGGACCATCTGCCTGGCCCGGGTGCGCTCGGAGGTCTCGGTGCCCAATACCGGTTACCTCCCGCTCCAGGGCACCTTGGGCACGGTCGACTTGGAGGGCGATCCCACGTCCATGGCGCCGTGGTTGGAAGAGCTGCGCATCTTCGCCGGGTACGCCGGGTGGGGGGCTGGCCAGCTGGAGGAGGAGCTGGCCGCCGGGGCCTGGTGGGCGCTCGACGCCGAGGACGCCGACGTCTTCAGCGACGATCCGTCGTTGCTGTGGAAACGGGTGTTGCGGCGCCAGGGTGGGGCGCTGGCGGTGACTGCGGCCTACCCGCCCGACCCCTCGCTCAACTAGTCGGGTGTAGGTGCCAGCCGGGCAGGTGGCGGCCAAGGCGGCATTAGTCGCCGGTCAGTGAAGCCTCCTGGTCGCGCGCCCGGGAGCGGACGCGGGCACGGTCGGGCTGGGAAAGCTGGACTTTGCGCAGTCGCACCGACTGGGGCGTGACCTCGGCACACTCGTCCTCACGGAGGAACTCGAGCGCCTGTTCCAAGGAAAGGGCGCGGTGAGGCGTCAGGCGCACGAGCTCCTCGGACGTCGACGAGCGCATGTTGGTGAGCTTGCGCTCCTTGGTCGGGTTGATGTCCATGTCCTCGCGGCGGGCGTTCTCGCCCACCACCATGCCCTCGTACACCTCGGTGCCGGGGCCCACGAACAGGGTGCCGCGTTCTTGCAGGTTGATCAGGGCGTAAGCGGCCACCTTGCCCCGGCGGTCGGCCACCAAGGAGCCATTTTGGCGGGTCCTGATCTCCCCGCACCACGGTTCCCAGCCGTCAAGGACGTGGTGCAGTTGCGCCGTCCCTTTGGTCTCGGTCAGCAGCTGCGAGCGCAGACCGATGAGAGCGCGCGAGGGGACGAGCCAGTCGGTGCGGGCCCAGCCCGAACCGTGGGCGACGATGTGCTGCATGCGCCCCTTCCGGCCCGCCAGCAACTGGGTGACGGTGCCGAGGTGCTCGTCAGGGATGTCCAGGGACACCCGCTCGACGGGTTCGTACACTTTGCCGTCGACAAGCTTGGTGAGGACCTGGGGCTTGCCCACGGTGAGCTCGAAGCCCTCCCGGCGCATCAGCTCCACCAGCACGGCCAGGGCGAGCTCGCCCCGGCCCTGGACCTCCCAGGTGTCGGGCCGGTCCGTGGGCAGCACCCTTATCGACACGTTGCCTACGAGTTCGGTGTCTAGGCGGCCCCTGACCAGTCGGGCCGTGACCTTGGTCCCTTCGGTGCCGGCCAGGGGGGAGGTGTTGATCCCGATCGTCATGGATATGGCGGGCTCGTCCACCGTGACGCCCGGTAGGGGCGTCGGGTCGGCGGCATCGGCCAAGGTGTCGCCGATCATGATCTCGGGTATCCCGGCCACGGCCATGATGTCGCCCGGCCCGGCTCCCCGGGAGCCGGCATCGACGCGCTGAAGGGCCTCGGTCAGGTAGAGCTCGTTGATGCGCACCCTTTGGATGTCACCCCCGGGCCCGGGGCGGCACCAGGCCACCATGTCGCCCTTGTGCACCCAGCCCTGGTGGACCCGGCAGATGGCCAGCCGGCCCACGTAGGGAGAGGCGTCGAGGTTGCATACGAGCGCCTGGAACGGGTGGCCCTCTGCGTACTCAGGCGCCGGGATGTACTCCACGAGCAGCTCGAACAGGACCTTGAGGCCGGGGGCGTCCGGTACCTCTTCGGGCGAAAGGGCGGCCTGGCCGGTGCGGGCGTTGCAGTAGACGACGGGGAACTCGATCTGGTGCTCGAGCGCCCCGAGGTCGATGAAGAGGTCGTAGACGGCATCGAGCACCTCGGCCGGGCGGGCATCGGGGCGGTCCACCTTGTTGATGACGACCAGCACGGGCAGGTGGGACTCGAGGGACTTGCGCAACACGAAACGGGTCTGGGGCAGGGGCCCCTCGCTGGCGTCCACCAGGAGCAGGACGCCGTCCACCATGGTTAGGGCCCGCTCCACCTCGCCCCCGAAGTCGGCGTGACCGGGCGTGTCAACGATATTGACGGTGAGGTCCCCGTACGGGACGGCCGTGTTCTTGGCCAGGATCGTGATGCCCTTCTCACGTTCGAGGTCGGTCGAGTCCATTACCCGGTCCGCCACCTCTTCATTGGCCCGGAAGGCTCCGGACTGGCGGAGCATGGCATCGACCAGGGTGGTCTTGCCGTGGTCGACGTGAGCGATGATCGCTACGTTGCGGATGTCAGCGCGTCGCATTTTCCTCGTGTTCCATAGCGGGTGGGAGCGGGGCGTTTCGAGAGGCCGTGCGGGCGGCTCACAAGCGCTCGCCACAATCCAGGGTACCCGTTGACAGCCTCCGGCCGGTTCATCCGCAGGTCCGGGAACCGGTGGCGGCGCGAACGAGCCTTAGCTGCCCCGGGCCCCAGGTCGGCGCGTAGGGCGTTCGGCCCGGCGCCGGTGCTCCTCCATGCGCCGTCGTATCAGTTCCCTGCGAGCCTGGAGATCCCGGTAGGTGAGGGCCTCGACGTCTTCGCCGACCCCGACGGCGGCCCTGACCCCGTTCATGTCGATGGGGTGGAGGCGGGGGTCGATCCCGATGTCATGGGCTATGCGCTCGCCGTAGCGGCTGGTGAAATAGGCCGCGATCTCCTGCACCTCGGAGAACAGGTCGAGGTCCGGGGCCAGGGTGGCCAGCGAGCCGTCTACGAAGAGCAGGTCTTTCACGAACAGCATGAGGATCTTCGGGAACCTGGCCCCGTACTCGAGCAGGCGCTTGGTGAGGTCGCGCACCTCGGCCAGCAGGTCCTCGGGGGCGAGGGTGACCGGGTCGATAAGAGGCTTGTCCAGGCCGAGGTCGACCGCCAGTGCGTCGAGGTCCGTGTCGGCGGGGACGGCGCCCATGTCGCGCAGGGCGCCGAGCTGAAGGCGCTGGTCGTTGATGCTGCCTCCCATCAACAGGCGCAGGAAGGCGAGGCGGCGCACCTCGTCCAGGCGTCCCGTTATCCCATAGTCGAGCAACGCCACCCTCCCGTCGGGCCGGACGAGAAGGTTGCCTCCGTGCAGGTCGCCATGGAACACGCCAAAAAGGGTGGCTCCCTCCAGGAACACGATGAGCAAGGCCCGCACCACGGCGTTGGTGTCGATGCCGGCTCGGCGCATGCCCTCGACGTCGTCCCAGCCGAAGCCGTCCAGGCGCTCCATCACGAGGACCCGCCGGGTCACGAGCTCGGGGTGCGGGCGGGGGACGACCACGGCCTTCTGGCCCGTGCTGGCCAGGACTGCGGCGATGTCGAGCATGTTGTCGGCCTCGAGGCGGAAGTCCAGTTCCTCGACGATGGTCTCGGCGAACAGTTCCACCAGGGCGGGGGGATTGGCCAGCGCCGCCACCGGGATCCGGCCTATGAGGAGGGGGGCGAGCCAGTTCATGGCGGCCACGTCCCGCTGCACCAGGCCCGCCACCTGGGGCCGCTGCACTTTGACCACCACTTCTTCGCCGGTGCACAGGCGGGCGGCGTGGACCTGGGCGATCGACGCGGCAGCTATGGGGGTGGTCTCGAAGTGCTCGAAGACCGCCTCCAACGGCCGGCCCAGGTCAGCCTCGACCACCTGGCGGACGACTTCAAAGCGCTCGGCGGGTACCCGGTCCCGCAGCAGCCTGAACTCGTTGACAAGCTCAGGCGGGAACACGCCCTCCCCCGAGGAGAGGATCTGGCCGAGCTTGATGTACGTCGGCCCCAGGCGCTCGAACGCCTTGCGCAGGCGGTAGGAGAGCCCCGCCCTCGACACCTCGGGCCGGTCCAGGCGGACGGCTACCCGTTTCTCGATCAGGCGCCAGGCCAGGACAGCCCAACCCAGCACCAGGGCGGTGAGCAGGACCCTACGGCCGGGGGGCAGGAGGCGACGCCGCAGCAGGCGGGGGACCTGACGGGCGGTGGCCGAGCGGAGGGCGTCGATGTCTTGCCGCCACGGGAGCTCCTTGCCGGTCATGTCCCAGGGCGGTTCGTCGCTGAAGGCGCCCATCGCCAGGTCGAGCGGAGGCCCGGGGGGGCGGCCGTGCTCCCCGGCTGAGGTCGTCGGGTCTCCGGCTGAAGTCATCGGTTGATCGTTGCCGACCCTAGCCGCCGTCCCGGGCTCTCCGGCCGGTCCCCGCCCGATTACGCTGGCCAACTACGTCGGCCGGTTACGCTGGCCGTCATGTCAGAGCGGCTACGACCAGGGGAGCCCGCCCCCGCTTTCCGCCTCCCCGACCAGTCCGGCAACGACACGTCTTTATCGGACTTCCAGGGCCGGCACGTGCTCATCTATTTCTACCCGAAGGCGGACACGCCCGGTTGCACGACGCAGGCCTGCGGGCTGCGCGACGTTGCCGGCGACGTCGGCACTACAGCCATCCTCGGCATCAGCCCTGACCCGCCCAAGCGCCTGGCCGCCTTCGACCACAAGTACGGGCTCGGCTTCACCCTGCTTTCCGACGCCGACCATGCCGTAGCCGAGGCCTACGGGGTATGGGTGCCCCGCAGCATGTACGGCCGCAGCTACATGGGCATCGAGCGCTCGGCCTTCCTGGTCGACGAGCACGGCGCCCTGGCCCAGGTCTGGTACAAGGTGTCACCGGCCGCCACGGCCCCCAACCTGTTGAAGGCGCTGGCCCTTTAGTGCCGGGGGAGCGCTAGTCCCTAGGCCGGGACGAGCACCAGGCAGCCGTTGTGGCCGCCGAAACCGAAAGAGTTGGACAGCACTGGGCCAGGTTGCCAGTCCCGTGGCCCGCCGGTGACGACGTCCAGCGCAAACGCGGAGTCGACGTGGTGGGTGCCCATGGTCGGGGGGATCTGGCGGTGTTTTATGGAGAGCGCCACCGCCACCGCCTCGATGGCCCCGGCCGCGGCCAGGGTGTGCCCGATCACGCCCTTGACGGAGGTGGCGGCCGGCCCTGGTGAGCCGAAGACCTTGTAGATGGCCTCGGCCTCGGCGGCGTCACCCGGCGGGGTCGAGGTGCCGTGCGTGTTGACGTGGGTGACCTCCGACGGCTTCATCTCGGCGTCGGCCAAGGCGAGTTCCATGCAGCGGGCGGCGCCGTTACCGTCGGGGGAGGGGGCGGTAATGTGGTAGGCGTCGGCGGTGCTCGCCGCGCCGGCGAGCTCGGCATAGATGTGCGCCCCCCGGGCGAGGGCCCGTGAACGCTCCTCGAGCACGACCACGCCGGCTCCCTCTCCGATGACGAAGCCGTCCCGGTCGGAGTCGAAAGGCATGGACACTCCCGAAGTGGACAGGGCGGTCATGTTCGAGAACCCGGCGACGCCCAGCGGCGACAGGGGTGCCTCGCTACCGCCCGCCACCATCACGTCGCAGCGGCCGGTGGCGATGAGGCGGCCGGCGTTTGCGATGCTCTGGGTGCCGGCCGCGCACGCGGTCACCGTGGTCTCGCACGGGCCCCGGAGCCCGTAGCGGATCGAGATGTCCGCCGACGCCCGGTTGCACATGATCATGGGGACGAGGAAGGGGCTGACCCG
Source organism: Acidimicrobiaceae bacterium (assembly GCA_003166025.1). Lineage (GTDB taxonomy): Bacteria > Actinomycetota > Acidimicrobiia > Acidimicrobiales > Palsa-688 > Fen-671. The sequence continues at coordinate 17,638 of PMWT01000201.1, forward strand.
GTTGGCCCCTTTTTCCAACAGAACCTGGTGCTGCTCGCAGATCGTGTCGAGGCCGCCCACGCCCGTCCCGATGAGCGTGCCTGCTCGATCGGGGTCTCCCCGGAACTCCTCGATGCCGCCGGCGTCGTTGACGGCTTGGCCGGCGGCGGAGGCAGCCAGCTGGACGAAGCGGTCCGCCCGGCGCAGCTCGCGGGGCCCGAACAGGGCGGCCACGTCGAGGCCCTCGACGGGCCGGATGCGTCCGATAGGCGCGGGGCCGAGCAGGCCCTGCCAGAACGCTTCGGGCCCTATCCCGCAGGAGGAAACGACCCCCAGGCCCGTGACGACGACACGCCGGCCCCGGACGGCTCCGGTGCCATCGGGGGCGACCGCGACAGCCAGCATCAGATCTTCGAGGCCACCAGCTCGTAGGCCTGGCCGATCGTCTGGACGCCTTCCAGTTCGGACTCGGGGACATCGATCCCGAACCGTTCCTCGAGGGCCATGACCAGCTCGACCAGGTCGAGGCTGTCGGCGTCCAGGTCGTCGGCGAAACGCGCCTCGGGCACGATCTTGGACGGCTCTACCTGCAGCACCTCTACCGCGCATTGCTTGAAGACGTCGAAAGACTCTTCGGGGCCCATCTGTGCTGCCATCATTCCTCCATGTGCTCGCGATCCGGGATGGTCACAATCTAGTTGGGGCGGCGGGGCGCCCCAACGGCTCATAGCTCGGGCCTACCTGACCGGCCCGCCTCCCCAGCGCCATACGGCTGAGGCCCACGTCATGCCGGCACCGAAACCCGCGAGCAGGACGAGGTCGCCGTCGGCGAGGCGACCGGAGTTGGCGGCATCTGTCAGAGCGATCGGGATAGAGGCCGAGGACGTGTTGCCCGTGTGCTCGATGACCGAGGCCACGCGGTCCGCCGGGATGCCCAGGCGTTCGGCGACGGCGTCCATGATGCGCACATTGGCCTGGTGGGGGACGAACAGGGCGATCTCTGACGCGCTCACCTTGGCCCGTTCGAGGCTCTTGGTGGCCGACTCGACCGTGACCCGCACCGCCTTGCGGAACACCTCCTGGCCTCTCATCGTCATTCCCGACCCGCCGCGGTCGGAGAAGAAGAGGGGTTGCAGGGAGCCGTCCACACCGATGTCCCAGCCCAGCAGGGCCGGTTCGCCGGGGACCGCCTCCACGACCACAGCGCCGGCGCCGTCCCCGAACAGGAAGGCGTTGGAACGGTCTGTCCAGTTGGTGAGGCGCGTCAGGGTCTCGGCCCCGATGAGCAGGACTCGTTGGGCGCCGCTGGCGATGAAGCCGGCGGCTGTGACCAACCCGTAGGTAAAGCCGGCGCAGGCCGCGTTTAGGTCCATGCCGCCGCCTTTTATGGCCAGGGCATGGGCCAGGGGCGAGGAAGTGGCGGGTACGAGCTGGTCCGGAGTGGTCGTGCACAAGACCAGTAGGTCGATGTCGGCGCCGGTGACACCGGCCATGCTCAGGGCAGAGCGACCGGCTTCGGCCGCCATTTGGGCTGTCGTCCCCATGCCTTCGGGCGGCGATACGGAGGGTTTGGGGTGCACGAACGGGCCGTCGGCCGCCCGCCGCTGGCGGATGCCGGTGCGTTCGACTATCCAATCGTCGCTGGTGTCGAACAGGGTCATGATGTCCTGGTTGGTGACAACCGTGCTCGGGAGCGCGCTGGCCCAACCGGTGATGGCACAGCCGTGTTCAGGTTGCATTGGTGCGCTCCTTGTCAGCGGGCACGCAGCCACGCTATGGGTTGGCCCGGTTGGACTCTTTCGCCCGGGTGGGCGATGACGCCCATGAGCTCGCCGGCGAAGGGACTGCGGACCTCGGTGCCCGAGACCAGGCCGAGCAGGTCACCGATCTCGACAGTCGGCCCCGCCGGGCCCGTCGTACCGGCAGGGAGGTCGAAGATCCCGGCACACGGGCTGATGATCAGCCGCTCGGAGACATAAAGACGCTCACCCTGATGGCCCTCGGCCGCCCCGAGGACGGCCGTCTCGCCGGTCAAGGTGGCCACCAGGGTGTCGAGGTCGTCCGGTACAGCGATGGCCACGGTCGTGGCTTCCGGCGCAGTGGCCCGGACCATGGCTGACAGGGGCCCTCCCGGTCCAAGCTCGCAGAACAGGGCATCGCCGTCCCATTCACCGGTGCGCATGATCGCGGCCAGGGACAGGACGCTTTGGCGCCAGCGCACGGGGCTGCGCAACTGGGCGGAGAGCAGCGACGGCCATTCCTCCCCGGCGTCGTGGGGCAGCGAGTCGACGTTGGCTACCACGGGCACGGCCAGCGGGTAGAAGGTCGTGATCTCGAGCGCTTTGCGCAATCGGGGCTGGGCCGGGACCATCAGCGGGGTGTGGAAGGCGCCGCCGACCTTCACCGGGGTGGTCCGGACGGCGCCGAGCTCGGCCGCCACTTCGGCCGCTCGTTGGACGTCGGGCGGGCGCCCGGCGATGACGCATTCGCCGGGGGCGTTGGAGTTGGCCAGCCACACATCGCCGTCGGCCCGGCGGCAGGCGATCCGGGCCCGTTCGTCGTCGATCCCCGTCACCGCCAGCATGATCCCCGGGTTGTCGTCGGCCGCCTCCTGCATGGCCTCGCCCCGCTCGGCCACCAGACGGACGGCTTCCTCGAAGCCCACTCCGCCTGCGGCCACCAGGGCCGTGTACTCGCCCAGGCTATGGCCGGCGCAGGCCGTGGGCTCGATGCCCAGCCGTTCGACCGCGTCCAGGACCACCAGGCCCATGACGAACGTGGCCAGTTGAGCGTTTCGGGTCTCGGTCAGCTCATCGGCGCCGGCTTCGGTCAAGAGGCGCTCAAGGTCCCGGCCGGCCACGTCGGAGGCATCCTGGACAACGTCCCAGGACGGATGGTCGCGCCAAGGCCGGCCCATACCGGGCCTCTGCGACCCTTGTCCTGGAAAAACGAACGCCGGCACGGCGCGGCCCTCCTTCGGTCTTAGAACATTCTGACCGCGGACGGAGGCAGAAGGTAACAACCGGCTGAACTCGCCGGTCTCGGACAGCTTGGGACCTTCGCCCCGCGACTCGAGCGGAGGTCAACCGATGGCGCCTGCGCCGGCGGGCCAGGTGCGGCCCGTGGTCCTAAAGGCCAGCCTCCCCCTGGTCCTTGCTAGAGGTAGGAGTTCTCGGCCGCGAAATAGCTGGGTAGGTCGCTGTAGGAATTTCCCTGGTCTGAGACGTAGACCAAGTTGCCGCCGCGCGACTTGATGGCTTGGAGCGTCGAGAGCAGGTCCGCCTGGCTCGGCCCCGAGGTGATGATGTAGGCGATCTGAACGGACGAGCCCGAGTAGTTCGGCGGCGGGTTGGACTCGAACGCGGCCAGCGTGTCTTCCATGACCACGATCCCGTTGCACACGTTCGTCGACAGGTAGCCGGAGGCGGGCGGGGCGCCGGGGTTGAGGACGTCGCTGCCGCCGAGCGAGTGGACGTAACCGGTCAAGGTCTCGTAGTAGCTGAGGTTCGCGGCGGCCCCGGTCACATCATCGAGGAAGATGTCCTGGACCCCGTAGAGCGATCGCCATGTCTCTACCTGTGACTCGACCGAGGAGACCGAGGCTGACGCCTCGGCCGTGTCGACGTAGCCCAACATCGTCCAGCCCGCTGCCTCGGCATTGGTGATCGCAGCAACATAGTTCGAGTCGAGCGTCGTCCCCGGTCCTGAGTCGATGTTGACGATCACGTAGGCGGGCCTTGTCGTCGGTGCCGTGTCGGCCAATGTCGCCCACATCGTGCCGTCCGTCGGGTATTGGTATGCCGGGACCAGCCACGACTGCCCCGTGGTGCCCGGCGCAACAGTGGTCGTGGTTGTGGCGGCCGTCGTGGCCGTGGTCGGTGCGGTCGTGGTAGTGGTAGTGGTCCGTTGGGTAGTGGTCGTGGTCGGGAGGGTAGTCGTCGTGGTCGTGGTCGGTCTATGAGGCCGCTTGGCGGCGCTGGCCACCCCCGGGGCCATAAGCAGCCCGACTAGTAGGAGGAGCACGGTTGTCAGGGCCTTGGATGCCTTCACTTTGCAGTCTCCTTCGGACCACCGAGGTCAGGTCTCGACCACAGGGGCTAGGTCTCGACCAGAAGGGTGAGGCTTCGATGGCTCGAGTTAGGCCTCGACCACATCGGTCAGGCCTCCAGCACCCGAGTTCGGTTAGCCACACTAACCGAGTTAGGTCTGACGATCCAAGTGGCTTGGCATGCCACGGCCGGCAGGCATCGCCGCTTCCTGGCTGGCACCCGGGTGGGGCGCAGCAAACCGCCTGGGCTACGCTCTGTCAAGCAGGTCAGAGGAGCTGGGCGCGTGGTGGAATGGCAGACACGATGGACTCAAAATCCATTGGCCGCAAGGCCGTGAGGGTTCAAGTCCCTCCGCGCCCACCTGGTTTTTGGCTGTAAATATCCTGGTCAGGAGCTTGCTAGGACGTCCTAGGATCGCTCTAGGACACGCGTAGGACACAAGAAATTCGGTGTTTATTGGTCAACAACGGGCGAGAGCGGTCACCAAAAGGTCACTGTGGCTAATTGTCCCGCACGCCCTTCCTGCGCGGCTTATCGGGCAGAACGAGCGCCCATATGGGCACTCAGCGTGGTTGAGGCGCCGTTCGAACGGCCCCACGCCGCCCGTGCCGGGCACCGCCGTACGAGCGAACGTTCTGGCGCCGCTTGAACCAAGTGACGGGAGTCGTGGTCCACGCCTGATCCGTCGATATGGACGGATTTTCGTTGCGAAATAAGGGTTCTCGGTTAGCGCATAAAAGATATTTGGCGCATACGATCCTCGACCCTATCGCATCGACCTTGTCATCAGAGCGTCGAAATTGGCAACGTTCGCGGCTCATAGGTGCGCTCGCTATTGAGCAAGCAGGGCCGCCAGTTCCCGGTCGGGGCTGACATGGCGCTTGTACAGCGGCCCGCATGGTGTCCCGGCCAGCCGGACGGACAGCCCGAGCAAGTCTGGCTGGGTGCCGGTACCCAGGTGGGCCTCGGCCAGGAAGGTGAACTCGTTCATCATGCCGACCACGCTGCGGTTGGAGGTCTTGGCCAGGCAGAGCTCTCTCATCTCGGCCAGCTCTGCGGCGATGAAGCCGGCGTCAGCGTTGTGAGCAGCCAGGACGTCGCCCAAGGCGGCTGGGAACCTCTCGGCCAGGGTGGCCGCCGGCGCCAGCGGGAGCAGCACCGGCAGCACTGTCAGTTCGTTCACGAACAGGCAGACCTGTGGCCGCCAGAAGACGGCCGTGGCGTACCAGTCACCGAGCTGGGTAGTCGAGGTCTCCGAGGTCTGAACGGGGATGGCCTTCACCCGGTCGCGCAGTTTCTTGGTTGCGTGCACGACCAGCACGGGCGCCTACTCGCTGAGCGGGCCAGGGTGCTGTGCCTGCAGCTGCTGGCACAGCTCGGCCAGGGGCAGCCCACGCTCGTCTGCCACGGCCCGGGCCCACGCCACGGCGCCGAGACCGGCGTAGCTCCAAAAGTCGTCGGTCCCCCAATAGGCGACCTCATCGAACAGCTCCACCTCGACGCCGCCGTGGGTCGCGGCAGCGGCCAAAAGGGCATAGCGGAGCTTGCTGGCGTCCTTACCGCGGAACCCGCATTCGGGAAGGTACCGCTCCACAAGCCCTTCGCTGGACAAAGGTCGTTCAGCGCTCACCCCGCCCAGTCCCAAAGCCTCGGCGGCCAAGCGCATGAACACCTCACCGGGGAACGTGTTGTCCTTCGGGTGCAACAGGCGGACCTGGTCCAGCGCGCCATGGATGTCCCCGTCGGTCTCTACCGCGCCCAACAGGAGGGCAACCGCGGCGCGGGCATCATCGGGCGAAGGGCGACGCCTGGTGGCCATGGGACCAACCTATGCCCGCGATCCGCCCGCCTCCAGCATTCTGTGCTTCCGATCGGCACCGGCCTGGGGGCCCATGAACTACGGGCCAACGGCAGCCGGGAAGACGCCGAGCCCGCACGCAACGTTCTGGTCGCCCCCCAAGAAGACCTATCGGGGACGTGACAAACCCTGTTCGAGGAAAGGGCCCTTGCCGGGTAGGCCAGCACAGGCTGCGACCAGGAGGCCTACGGTGGGGTGCCTCATCAAGCCGGGCCACCGGCGCCCCCGTGCCCGGGCCCCGGCCCGAACTGGAGGTGCACCATGCCCACCATCACCCTGTCAACCGAGGTCGTGCTCGCCGAGCCGGCAACTAATGAGCGAGAACGCCTAGCCCTGGCCGGCTTCCTGGCCGGCTACAGCGGGCTTACCCGAGATGCCTACGCCTTGGACCTGCGCCAGTTCCTGGCCTGGTGCACCGGCCACGGCACCCACCTGTTCGCGGCGCGCCGAGCCGACATCGAGTGCTTTGGCCGTGACCTCGAGGCCAAGGGTCGCGCCCGGTCCACGGTCAGCCGGCGTCTTTGCACGGTGGCCGGCTTCTACCGCTACGCCGTGGAGGAGGAGCTCCTGGACCACTCACCGGCGGTGCACGTGCGGCGCCCCCGAGTCGACTACGAGTCGCATGCCACCGCTCTTGACCGCAATGAGGTGGGCGCGTTGCTCGTGGCGGCGGGCCTCGGGCCGGCACCCGAACACGCCCTCATCTCGTTGCTGGCGCTCAACGGGCTCCGCGTCTCAGAAGCAACCGGGGCCAACATCGAGGCACTCGGACTGGAGCGCGGCCACCGCACGCTCACGATCCTGCGCAAGGGCGGCAAGGTCGTAAGCGTCCCGCTGGCGCCGCGCACGGCCCGGGCCATCGACCTCGCCATCGGCGAAAGGAGCAAAGGCCCTGTCTTCGTGGGCCCCGACGGGCAGCGCCTCGACCGCCACGGGGCGGCGCGCATCGTGCACCGGGTCACCCGTCGAGCCGGGATCACCAAACCGGTGGGCCCGCACACTTTAAGGCACGCCTTCATAACCGCCGCCTTGGACGCCGGCGTGCCTCTGCGGGACGTGCAGGAAGCCGCGTCGCACGCTGACCCAAGGACCACCATGCGTTATGACCGCGCCCGGGTGTCGCTCGACCGCCACGCCACCTACGTGGTGGCCGCCTTCATCGCCGGGGCGGCCAGGTAGCGCTGTTCACCAGATGGTCTGCACCAACCCCGAAGCTCGGATAGCGGAGTCCCTGGTTACCAAAGGGGCCTGAAGGGCAATCGCGGTCGCCATGATCAGCCGGTCCCAGGGGTCGGGGACGCTGGCTCTCGGGATACTGGTCGTGGCGTCCGCGATGGCGGCCGTCACCGGCTCCAGGGCAACCGCCTCTGACGAAGCGAGGCGTTCCCGGAGCGCAGCGAGCTGCTCGGCGGTGACCGACTGGGTCGTCTGGCTCACGTACCACAGGTCGATCAGGGTGGCCACCGACACCACCAACGACCTTTCGGCTTCCGCCTCTGCCAGCACCTCGCCGGCTCGCTCTGAGAGCCGTTTGGAGCCTTGGACGTACCAGACGATGGCGTGGGAGTCCGCGACTACCCGCACGAGGCTTCGGCGTCCCGGCGCGCGAGCTCGCTGCCGCGCTCGAAGTCCTCCCAGGCCAAGTCGGCTAACTCTGGGAGGGAGCCGGCCAGCCGGCCGCCACTGGGGGCCACGACGGCCTCGACCACCCGGAGGTGGGCGCCCGGCAGCAGCCCAAGTTTGCGCAGCTGGTCGGCCGGGATGCTCCCATCACCGGCGACGACCAGTTCACGTGGGTTGTCGTTGCCTAGTGCGCTCACGCCACCAGCATACGGCGGTGCTGCGACGGCTAAAGATGGCCCGGGGTGCGGTGGGGCTGTCAACGTCCGACCTCGCATAGATGTTGCGCCCAGCACGGCGAACGTTCTGTCGTCTGTCGTACCCACGCTCCCAGAGCGCATCGCCGTCGTCGTGGCTCCTGAACAGGCACGTTGTGGGGTGCGACGAGTGCGCTCCGTAACGGTTGTTATTGCGGGCATGGCTGGCGACGGCCGGTGGTGGTCCCGCGATTGCTTCAGTGTCAAGCAGGTGCCACGTTGACTTTGTGCACCGTGTTGCGGGCAAGGGCCCGAAGGTCGGCTGGGTCGCTCGAGAGCACCGTTGCGCCCCCGACGAGATCGGCAAGCGCCACCACGATCGCGTCCACGGCAGAGGGGCTGCGCCGCCCCGTCACCTGGGCGCGCAGAAAGGCTGCCGATCGGGCCAGGGCCTCGTCGACTGGCCTGAGATCGCACGTGCGCAGAACGCGGTTCTCGTGGTAGTCACGACGGTGGTCGCCCGTGAGGGACTCGGCGAGGACCACCGTAGGGACGACTGCCGGCCATTCACCTCGGCGCCGGAGCTCCTCGAGGCGCGCGCGGCTGTTCGCGAGCATCGTGAGCCCATGAGAGTCGAGCACGATCGTCATGCTGAGCGGCTGTGCGCCGGGGGCCCGAAAAGCCCGTCCGCCCAAGCCCGCGCCTCGGCCCGCTCGCTGTCGCCGAGAGGTCCCTGCTGTACTTCGAGCTCGGCCAGGTAGGCGTCCAGCTCGGCGATCTTGCCCAAGCGGGCCAGCTCGGCCCGGATAGCGTCCTGAGCCACCCTGGAAACGTTTAGGCCCGCGCTCCGGGCTTTGTCGTAGAGCTCGTCCGGTACCGTGATGTTCACTCTGGCCATGCGCATATGATACACATTGCCGCAGACCCATGGCACCGGCTCAGGGATCCGGTGGCCTGGCCGGACCGGCCTCAGCTCGCTTGCGGTCGGCTCTGGAGGCCAGCTTTCAGGCAAGAGCGTTGACTGAATCGCCGCAGCGCAAGCTTCGAAAGACCAGTGGGCCGAACATTCTGTGCTGGCTCGGCGGTTTGGGCTTGCGAGCCCTACCCGTCGATATGGACGGATTCCCCCTGTAATTCCGGCGCTTTGTGACCTATGCATATTATATAATCGGCACTGCCCAGCGCATAGTCCGCTTGTCCAAGCCCGACCTAACTGCACCCGTTGCCGTCGGTGTCCCACGCCTCGGTCATTCTCCACGCCCCAGAGGTGCCCGCTGGCTGGTCGAAGGCGAGCGTTATGGCCACCCGACGAACGGCGCCGGGCAAGACTGGGTCGGGCCAAGGGCAGTCCGTAAGTTCATCGACACCGGCGCCGGGTAAAGCTCTGAACCGTGGGCGCAGGCTGGCGGCCGGGGGCAAGCCGGGCCACGCATCGCGGTGAGCACCGTACACAGCCACCAGGGCCCGGGTGTCCCCGGCGCCGAGTGGGTCGAGCCAGGGGAGCAGTTGGCGCAGCCCGGCTGCGGAGCCCTTGTCCACCACTAGGTAGAGCTCGCTCAAAAAGCCCAGGTACTCGTACATGAGCCGGGTGCAAACGGTCCTGGGCACCGTGCCGCACTCGTCCTTGGTCGCCCTGGCCGCGATGAGCTGTGGTAGGGGCGTGGCCGGACCGGCCGCGCCAGATGCCGCGGCACGGCTGGCGGCCGGCAGGCTGGCCAGGTGGGAGAGCAGTTCGTCGGTCTTGCGGCCGCCCAAAGCGCCAGTGCAGCCACCGTTGCGGCCGACGTCGAGTACGAGCCCTGCACGCACGGCCCATGCGACGTCGTGGACATCGGCCCGGGTCCAGATGGTGAAGCCGGCAACGACGTAGACCCCGGGCCGAGCGGTGAGCAGGCCAACCGTGACCCTCACCACGTCGCCGGGACCGGCCTTCGCGTCGCCTAGGGGCAACAGCGCGAGGTCCCCGAGGGTGCCCGCCCACTCTCGGGGCGGGCACCCCCTACCTCGACTACGCCAACACCCTCCAAAAAGGGTGGCCTATCGCCACCGGTGTCATCGAAGGTGCCTGCCGCCACATCGTCAAAGACCGCATGGACATCACCGGCGCCCGCTGGGGCCTCGACGGCGCTGAAGCAGTCCTGAAGCTACGGGCGCTGCGCTCGAACGGCGATTTCCCCAGCTACTGGGCCTACCACCTGGCCCAAGAAAGGCGCCGTGTCCACGAGTCACGCTACGCCAATGGCGTTCTCCCAGCGGCCGCGTGACCTCCCTCCACGAGATCCGCACCCCTTTCAAAGCGCGCAAAGGTTGCTTGAAACGGCACTAGATCCGGAGCGGGGTAACGTCGTTAGACCCTTCGTTTACGATGTAGAGGGTGGCGTTCTTAGCCGAAAAGGCGAGTGGGCCCGGCTCAAGGCCCAGTGGTATGCGTCGCAACCCGCCCGGCTGGCCGGCACGCTTTGACATGGGGCGGAGGTCGCCTTGTTGATTGAGTCCTTCTCCGGTGCCAGGGGTGGTTGTGAAGTAACCGCGACTAGGGGTTTTCCCACTGTTATTGTCGCAGACCGTCCCGTAAATAGGCTTATAGTCGGGGTCGCATCCCGGGCCAATGCCAGTGCACTCCACGATAAAGACACTAACAGGGGCGTCTCCGACCGGGAAGGTTGAAGCCCCGCCCGTCCCCGTAT
>PMWT01000014.1 GCA_003166025.1 Acidimicrobiaceae bacterium
TGCGGGTCGCGGGAACTGGTAATAAGCGATGTTCGAAGTGTGTCGAATAGCCATGTTCGCATGGCTGCTTGCCAAGCTATTCGTCACGGTCCGCGATCAGCGGGCTACCTGCCTGCTCGCACCGTCGGGTGGTGTTGAGAGATGAACGACAGTTGTCCGGGAAGGCGTGGAGGCTTCGAGGTCATCGAGCTCGTGAACGGTCAGACAGAGCTTGCTCCTTCTGGCAAATGGCACAACGCCTGCTGGCTTTCTGCCACCAACGGCCCCCTGGGGGGCCGGCGGTAGTGGGGGGGAGGTAGCCGTGGCGCTCTCAGTCGCCGATGTCGTCAGCGGGCGTGGGGTGTGGGGTCAGGTCGCGGCCGGGGTTCATAACGAGCTCGGCTGCATAAGTGGTCCAGTCCGACCCAGCGGCTTGGGACCAGTAGACCGCGGTGGTCGCCCGGATCCCGAGCAGGTCCGCGAGCACGGCGGCCGGGAGCTGGCCGGCAAGGTGGACGAGCGCCCGGCGCCGTCCCGGCATCGTGGCGACACCGAGGCGACGGAGCCGCCCGCCGAGGTAGGCGGCGTTTAGGGGCTGGCCGGGGTCAAGACCAGGGAACAGCCAGGGGCTCGGCCTGACCGGGACGACGCCGACCTTTGGGCGCCGAGAGCGAGCCAAGGCCTTGAGCAGGCTGGCGAGAGGTTCGGGGACCTCGATGGAGGTTGGGCCGAGGTGCAGGCGGAGGGCATCCTCCTGCTCGTCGAGCTGGTCGCGCCGAAGCGTAACGATGCGGGAGATCTGCTGGCCGTAGAGGAGCACGAGGCAGCCCGCCACCCGGTCGGCCACCTCGAGGCTGTCGTCGTGGAGCAACCGCCTCACGACCTCGAAACGGGCATCGTCGTCCATGGCCAGGCCCTCGTTGCTGCGGCGGCTCCCGACGACGAGGCGGCCGCAAAGTTTTCGCCCCATTGCCCAGTCGATGAAGTCGGCCACCTCGGGCGCTGACGGCGGACCGGTGCTGAGCCAGGTGTCCATGTCTGCCTGGGCCGCCCCCCGAAGGTCCGTCCCCTGCTCGTCGAGGAAGCTGAGGAAGGCCATGGCCGCGTTGAGGCACGTCTTGGCGCGAGCAGTGCGAGTAGGGGGACGGCGGGCGACCTCGGCCCGTTGGCGGGCCCGGCGTAGCACCCGCCAGGTGGCATAGGAGCGCAGGGCCTGGCGGTGCTGGGGAGCTACGGAACTGAGCCGGGCGGCCACCCAGGCCTCGAGCCGGGCCAGGGCGTCGTCGCGTTCTGGGAGGGCGCCGTGGGCTACGAGCACGTGGCGCAAGTAGTTGGCGGCCCGAGGACGGGGGTGGTGGTCCAGGGCCTCGTGGGTGAGGGCCAAGGCCCCCGAAGCGACGTCGGCCAAGATGCCGGCAGAGACCCCCGAGCGCAGCCAGTTGTGGGCGCTGTAGGGCTGGGGGGCGCCGACCAGGGCGTCGCGCACCGAACTGAGCGGCCCGGGGCCGTCCCCGAGCACTTCCCGGGCCCGCTCCGCCAGCGCGCAGCGTACGCAAAGACCGTTCTTATATGGGCGTTCGTCGGCGCCGCAGGCGGCACAGTTGGCCAGGCCGGGGGCCCCGGCACAGCTGGCGCAGTGGGTGGCGCCAGGGCCCGGTGGCCACACCAGGCGCCGTTCGACCGAGCAAGCGGCGCAGCAGCCCCGTCGTCCCCTGGCAGCCCGGTAGCACGGTTCGCACACCGGCCCCTCGGGCCAGTGGGCACACGGCGGCTTCAGCTCTCCGCAGTGAGCACAGGCCAGCTGGCGCCGCGGCGAGCACGATATGCAAATAGGCCTGCCCTCGGCCAGGAAATTGCACGGCCGCTGCCGGCCGCAGGACAGGCATTTCGCCACCGGGCCCTTGTAGCAGCGGTCGCACAGGTCCCCCTGGCCGTCCCGGGCGCGTAGCGCCACCACCCTGGTCCGCCCACAACGGGCGCAGGGGCGCTTGGGCCGGGGCGCGCAGCAGGCACAGAGCGGCTGTCCTTGTCCGTCCCGGCCGGCAACCGGTTTTACGACCCCGCAGGAAGCACAAACGCAGGCGAGCTGGCGGCTCCGGCAGCGGGCGCACACACCGCCCTCGGCTGAGGCGGTGAGGGGACAGCTGGTCCGGCCACAGCGCGCACAGGTGGGCTCTGGCAAGGCCGACCCACGTCGGCGCAGTTCGTTGACGAGCTTGCCGGCCGCTGGAGGCGCGCCGGCCAGGAGCGCACCGGCGCCGCCTGAGAGCGCTTGGCCGAGCGAGCGGAGCACCGCCGGGTGGACAGCGACGGCGTCGAGCGCTGCAGCGACCTGGTCGGCCGCCATGGTGGGGTCGGCCTCTCTCACCCGGGCGATGACCAGCTCCCTGGTGACCGAGGACCTGGTCAGGCTCACCGTCCGGCGTCGGGGGCGACCCTGGCCCGGCGAGGCTTCACGACCGAAGCTGCAGCCCGGGGCGACGCCACCTTGGCGACGGCGGGCTTGGCCTCGGCCCGCACGGGCTCCACCAGTTCTCCCGGCCCGCACCCCAAGATGTCGCAAAGAGCAGCCAGCACGGACAGGTTCAGGCGTTCGGGGACCTTGGCCACCAGCCTGTAGACCTGCTCACGGGAGAGCACCACGCCCCGCTCGGCCAAAAGCGGCACCAGCTCGGTGGTCTGGAACATCCCCCGCTCGGCCATCCTCACCCGCAGGTGCCAGCGGTAGGAGACCTTGGGGACCGCTCGGGCCGGGCTCATGAGCCGGCCTCTTGGCCGAAGGCACGCTCCAGCACCCGGCGCAACATCCGGTTGGCGTGGTCGGCGCCGACGGTCGTGTACACGGCGGTGGTCGAGGCGAACGAGTGGCCGAGCTGGTGTTGGAGGAACAGCGGGTCGGCCCCGTCTTCGGCCAGGTGAGAGGTATAGCTGTGGCGAAGGCAGTGCACGGACAGTTCAGCCGGGAGGTGGGCGTCGGCCCGCCACTGGGCGAAGCGCTCGTCAATTCGCCGGGGCGAGATACGCTCGCCCCTCTCGGTGAGCCACAGGGCCGGGCCCCGGGCCGGCTCCCCATGGAGAGGGCGTACCTCGGCCAAGTACTGGCTGAGGACCTCGACCGCCCAGGGCATGACCGAGGCCACGACGCGCCTGCGGGGCGGGCTGCCCCGCATGGCCTTGCCGAAACGCACCTGGCAGGTCCCAAAACGCCCGAGCTCGGGCGCTGCCGGGTTTGGCCCGAAGTCAGCCACGTCCAGCATCGCCGCCTCTCGGCGCCGCAGGCCCCAGGCATAGGTCACTTTGAAAAGCGTGGCATCCCTGAAGGCGGCGAGCCAGCCTTTGCGGGGAGAGCCGGCAGCTTCTTCGACCGCAGCGTCGGCGGTGTCGAACAGCGCCTGCAGCTCGGCCCGGGTGAGCGGACGGCGTTCTGGGCGTCCCTCGTTCTCGTCCACGTGGACGGCGGTGTTGTAATCGTGGCAGATCTGTGTTGGGACGGTCCCGACCAGGCGCTCGCACTGCTCTGCCCAGCCGTAGTGAGGGTCGCACAAGTACGCGAGGAACAGCGCCAGCGACCCTTCATAGTTGCGTACAGTCGACTGGGCCCAGCGCCCCTGGGCGACCCAGGAGTCGAGCTGGCCAGCGCGCCATTCCCACGGCCAGGCCCCGGTGAACTCGGCAAAACGGCGCACCACCCTGACCCGTTGGCGCGTGATCGTCGCCGACAGGCGCCGGGCCGAATGCTGGCGGCACCAGCCCTCGATCATCGCGTCGAACAACGCCGGCTCGGGGTGCAGTGGCGACGCCGTCCCGACCAACGTCAACGCGGCCGAACCAGCCGGTCTCCGTGCCATCTCCCCCCTGTCTCTTGACGCTACAAAGTGGCATCAAACCCAACAGCAATTGACGCAACAGTGTTGCACCAGATGAGCAGGAGGTGGTGGATCTGCCTCTGAGCTGCTAGTTCCCAGTGACCTCAGGCGCCAACACCAACAGCGTCATGGCCAATTTCCCTTGCAGCACCTTGATCGCGGACCGTGCCGAATGATGCATCAAACGGAACATCGCTCATTTCCATCCGATAGGCGGCGGT
>PMWT01000053.1 GCA_003166025.1 Acidimicrobiaceae bacterium
CCTACCGCGCCCGGGGCGTGGCCACCCGTACCACTCGCAAGGCGAAAGGTCACGAGGGCGAAGGTGAGCTGGTGGTCCGCTGGCGGGCCGAGCTGGCCGAGGCCGGTTGGCCCGTCGAACGCCTGGCGGCGTCCGTGGACGCGGCTCGTCTTGACCGGGAAGTGGTCGAACCGTTCAGCGTTGGGGCCGCCCGCGCCCTGCTCTCAGACGTGCTCGGCCCCGAGGGCGACCTGGCCCGGCGCAAGGTCTTCTCCCGCCGGCACCTGGTCGTGGCTCTGGCCCCGCCCGTCTTCGGGCAGCGACCCGAGGTGCTGGAGCGGTTGGTGGACCGGGCTTTGGCCGACCCCGAGGTCGTCCCTCTGGTAGCCGTGGCCGGAGCACGGGAACGGGCCCATTCGCTGGCATCGGTGCTGGCCCGGGAGCGCGCCATTGCCGAGAGCCTGGCCCGCCAGTTGGCCCGTACCGACGGGCCTGCCGCCTCCCCCGAAGCCATTGACGGCGCCATCGCCGGCGCCGAGGAGTCCATCGGTGCCCGGCTGTCGGACGAGCAGCGCTCCGCCGTCGTGGACATCGGCACCTCGGGCCGGGGGGCGGAGCTGGTCGTGGGCGTGGCCGGGGCGGGCAAGACCACCATGCTCCGGGCCGTGGCCGAGGCTTTCGAACGCTGCGGCCACCAGGTGCTCGGCACCGCCACCTCGGGCCAGGCGGCCCGCAACCTGGGCACCGAGGCCGGGATCGCCGAGGCGCGTACCCTGGCGAGCCTCATCTGGCGGCTCGACCACGGCCGGATCGCTCTCCACGAGAACACCCTTGTCGTCCTGGACGAGGTGGGCATGACCGACGACGTCGACCTGGTCCGCCTAGCGGCCTACGTCGAGGCCGGCGGGGCCAAGTTGGTCCTGACCGGCGACCACCACCAGTTGGGCCCGGTCGGCCCCGGCGGAGCGCTCGGCGCCCTGGTGGCCCGCCACCCGGGTGCCGTCCACTACCTGGCGGAGAACCGTCGCCAGCACGACCCCGAAGAACGCCAGGCCCTGGAAGCCCTGCGTGACGGGGACGTCGGGCAAGCCGTCAACTGGTACGCCGGGCACGGCCGTGTCCACGCCTTGAACAGTCGTGACGACGCCCTGCAGGGGGCGGTGGACGCCTGGGCGGCTGACACCGCTGATGGTAATGAGACAGGGCTGTACGCCTGGCGCCGGGCCAACGTGGCCGAGCTCAACCGCCGCGCTCGGGCGTGGATGGAGGCCACCGGCCGGCTGTCCGGTCCTGAGCTCGTCTGCCCGGGCGGGGCCAGCTACCGGGCCGGCGACCGCGTCGTCACACTGGCCCCGGGCGCGGCCGGCACCCTGGTCACCGCGCAGCGGGCCACAGTAGAAGCAGTCGAGCCCGACAGCGGTTCGCTCGTCCTGCGCACCGACGACGGCCGCCAGTTCCCCCTCACCGGTGAAGAACTTGGGGCCGACCGCCTCGGCCTGGGATATGCCACAACGGTCCACCGGGGTCAGGGTTCGACCACGGCCCGGGCCCACCTGTTCGCCGACGGCGGGGGACGGGAGCTGGCCTACGTGGCCATGAGCCGGGCCAGGCAAGCCACCCATGCCTGGGTGGTGGCCGACGACCTGGCCCAGGCCACCGAGGACCTGCACCGGGACTGGTCGGCCCGGCGCACGCCCACCTGGGCGCTGGACGCCTGCCTGCCGGCGACGACCCTCAGAGAGGCCGTGGTCTCTCTGGCCAACCCCGGCAACGCTCGGGTCGTCGCCCTGGCCCTGGCCAGGAGCCGAGCTACTGCCAACGCCACGGCGCAGTTGCGGGCACTCGGCTCGGCAGCTGAGCTAGCCGAAGCCCGGGCCGCCCTCCACCACGCCGAGCAGGCCCGCGTGGACCTCTTAGCCGGGCGGGGCGCCTACCTCGGCACCGAGCCAGGCCAGGCCGTCGCCGACCTCGCCCGGGCCGAGGCCGGCTTGGCCACCGCCCGGCGGGCGGCTGAGAACGGCTCGCACTGGTGGGCGCGGCGGGCAGAGGCCAAAGAAGCCGACGCTTGGGCTGAGCACCACACCGACGCCCGCCGACGCTGGCTCGACCACGTCGCCCCCGAAGCCGCTCGCCTCGACGCCGCCATCGGCCGTCGCCGGGACGAGGTCGAGCGGCTCAATGCCAGCGTGGACCGACAGGCAGCCCGCTCTGCCGGGGTCACCGACCAGCGCAGGCTCACACAGGGCTTCGCCCGCGTTCTCGTCGCCCGTCTCGAACTGTACCGGCACGGCCTGGACAGCCCCGGACGGCCGGCAGTGGGGCATGGTGGCCGACCGGTCTACCCGCCGCTCGGGATGCCGAGCATCTACTCCGCGCCCACCCCCCACCATGATCGTGGCCCGGACCTGTAACCGGTTCCCAAGCCCACCCCGGCGGTTGGCGCTCAAATTCACCATTCATGCCCGGCCCACCACCATTATCGATTGGTTTGTGAGCCTAAAAATCGACCCCGTAGCCCATGTCAGTGTCACGACCATGACCCCGACCGACATCGGGATATCCGGGTTCGTGCCCCAGCTCGTGCAGGCGCCTGAGGAGCTCCGGCAGGTGCACCAGGTCCTTCTCGCGCCCCAGGAGCTGTTTGGAGCGCACCAGGTCCTCCAGCGAGCCCACCAAGACCTCGGCGCCACCGAGGTTCATGTGGACGGCGTGCTCGGCGAGGGCTTCGTTAGCCTGCTTCGAACCCACGTGGGTGCAGGACGACGTCCACATAGCCGACCCCCGTGACGAGCCCGACGGCGAGCGAGTCGCCCTCGAAGTGGCGGGCCTCGAGGCGGCCGTCGATCTTCATCCCTGGCCCTTCTTCAGCCACTCGCCACCGGGGCCCGAGACTGTTGAGGGCATCCGCCAAACGCTGGAGGTTCTCCCTCCTCGCTTCGGGCACGATATCGACGTCAAGAGTTCTGAGGCGGGCGCCTTGGAGGCTGCCAGCGAAGCTCCCGAACACCACGTAGCGGACGTCGTAGCGGTTCAACGCGTGACATATCGCCTCCAGTTGTTCTTCCGGCTCAGCGCCGGTCATACTGGCGGTTTGTCTCGGTCGGTTTGTCGGGAGCGCCGGAGGGCGACGACGTTGCGAACGTTCCTGACCCTCGCCCAGTAATTGGCCTCAGCCCCCGAGCGGGGGGCCAGATGGGCATCGACCAACGAAAGATCGTGCTCGTGGCCTTCGTCCCACCACGACGGGCGGGGCGGCTGTGTCGCCCGGACCAGGGAGGTGATTTGCTCGTAGGACAGCCGCTGGGTACCAAGGCGCTCGATCTCTTCCAGCTCGGAGGCGGACATGCCCGCCCGCGCCGCCACTTGCTCGGTCGTCAGGCCCGCTTGCAGTCGCAGTTCTCGGAGGTAGTCCCCGCCGTGGTCGCGCTCGGGGCCTTCAGCGTTCGAGTCAACGGTCGTGCTAAGCATCTTAGGTTTCGCGCCCGGACCTTCCGGGAACCCGGACCCAAACCGCGCCGGCAGGCTAATAGCGCGCGCCTCCGGGGCCCGCCGACACGGGCGGTGGTTTTGCCCGAGCCCTCGACTGCCAGTTCGAGGTCGTCCCTGACGTCGGTCCCAATCTGCGCCTGCGCAGTGTCAAGGCCCAGTTAGCGCCCGCCGACCGGGTGGCCGCACGAGCCGGCCTTGGCCCACAGGCGCAGATGCCGGCGATCTGGCGCCCTCGCTGCGGGCGTCTCGCCGTCTCCCCGACGCGCCAGTACGACGTCAGATAGAGAAGCCAACACCGGGGTCGGGTGACGGTCCGTGACCACACCGAACGTGCAACCAGATCGCCGTGGCCAGCGCCCACCACTATGTATTCGGGTCCTCGGGTTTTCCACCTCGAGAGCATGCGCGAGATCGCCGACTATGCGCCGCGGGGGCGTAGCGTGTTGGCGACGTAAGAAGCGCCCATATTGTCCGTTTATGTATCAGTCGCTCTACCGGGGTACGGTGCGACCGAGGAGACGTCCCAACTCCGGTGCGGTCCTGGCCCCCACCGGGAGGCCCGGGCACCTTCTGATAGAAGTGTGACGCCTTCAATCAACGAAAGGTGACTAGCTCGGCAGGTGGACATTGGGCGGCCAGAGTGTTCTAAACCGTGAAGCGTATCGCCCGAGCCAAGAGAACTGGACTGAGGGTGCGTGCCGAGCACCGCCTTCCCGGAGGACCGTCCAACCGTTGGTGGCTAGCCCCTTGTCGCCGCCTAGGTGCCCGGCTAGGGTCACGACATGAAAGCCAAAACTACGGGCTGGCCCTTGCTGGCCTCGGCGGCTGTCGCCATCTCGGCCAGCCTCTTCACCCCTATCCTGTCGGCCGTGGCAGGGGGGCGCGCCTTCGCCGGTGCCCTAAGTCACTCGGCCGCTGTGCCGACCATCACGGCAGGGACGCCCATCCCCGTCGGAAGTGGCCCCGCCGCCATAGCCATCACGCCCAACGGCGAAACGGCCTACGTCGCCAACGGCACCGCGGGGACCGTGACGCCTATCAACACCGCCACGAACAAGCCAGGGCCGGCCATCACCGTGGGCCGAGAACCCGGGGCCATAGCCATCACCCCCAACGGCAAGACGGCTTTTGTCGCAAACACCACGTCGGGGACCGTGACCCCTATTGACACGGCGACCAATACGGCCGGTCCGCCCATCACCGTAGGCAGGTTCCCTTTCTCTATCGCAATAACACCCAACGGCGCGACCGCGTACGTGAGCGACTTTGGTTCCGGCGTGGTCACGGCCATAGCAACGGCGACAGGACGGGTTACCGCCCAAATCACGGTAGGCAGGCAGCCCCAAGCCATCGCCATCACGCCCAACGGCAGCACGGCGTATGTGGCCAACTTCGGTTCCGCCAGCATAAGCCCGATCGACACCGCCACCAATAAGGCCGGGCTGGCCATCCCGGTCGGCTCTGAGCCTTACGCCCTCGCCATCGTCCCTCACCACCAGAGCATGTACGTGATCAACTATGCCTCAGGGACCGTCACGCCCATCTCCACGACGACCAACAAAGCGGGGCCCGCTATCCGGGTGGGTACTGACCCTGAGGCGGTTGCCTTCACCGCCAACGGTGGCACGGCGCTGGTCGCCAACGAAGGGTCCAACAGCGACACCAAGATCGATACGGGGACGGGCGGGGCTTCAACCTTCCCGGTCGGAGACGCCCCTGTTAGTGTCTTTATCGTGGAGTGCACTGGCATTGGCCCGGGATGCGACCCCGA
>PMWT01000248.1 GCA_003166025.1 Acidimicrobiaceae bacterium
GAAACCGCGAAAAGCCGAGGCTAGCGAATATTCGGCGATCGGGGCGGGCCTTCCCCCGTCGCCCGAAGGGCGGACTAGCTGCGCACCCTCACTCAGCGTGGCGAAATGGAGCCAGCTCAGATCATCACGGTGGAGCCTGTTCGGATCGTCATTCCCAAGTGCGGGTGAATCATGCCATCGGCACGAACCACGAAGTTGTCACAGGGCAGTATCGGGATGTCATCGAGCGGTGTTATGGGCGCTTGGCACGCTGCATCTCCCTGCCGGATATCGGGCGCTTTGCATCGGCTAATCACCCGCCCAGATCGATGCCGATTCCAGGACTCCTGGCATGGACGGACAAAACCGTGGGAACACACAGCGAACTTGACTGCACTCGGAAGTTGGTGTGGGGGAATCAGCGTGCGTTGTGGAGCACGACGGAGCTGGCCCACGTGCGGGCTCGCCTCGCTACAGCCCTGACGGGGCGGTCCCGGCACAGCAGGATTATCCCATCATGCTGGGAGTCCTGGATTCAGGCGTTCTACTTCGTTCTTGCGGGTTTGGAACATCGGCGCAATAAAAGCAATTATGGGCGCGTAGGAGTCAGCGCACGCAGCGCTATGGGGAACCCTGACACGTGACGGTGCCCACCCAGCCACCAAGTTCCTCAGGGCCTATACCGGGACTGGCTCGCATCTACTGCCTGCCAAGTAGTGGCCCAACTGGTCGAAGATGTGCTCACCCAGCTCTACAACCANNACAAACAAGCGTTCGATGTCAATCATCGGCCGATCGGCCGCTGTCGGCGGACGTCCCACCCCCTTCCCATATGGGCAATCTGTTCGTGGCGACCGTCGCCGTGCAGCACCCTGGGCTCGCGGTTCGCTCGATGGTAGTTTTCCCTATGGTCTCGAAGTCGAGTAATACGACCACCAGCTCCGCTGGTGGTGCGCGCCAGCTGTTCTGTTGGCTTGCGGCGGTATTTGTGCTTGGTGCGATCATCGAGTTCTTCCTCGCCGGCATCGGTGTGTTCGAGACCCAGCGCGTCGGGACAACGGCTGGTTCGACGCTGACGAAGCACGCGTTCGACAACAACTTCGGCCCCCACATAGTGCTCGGCTCCATCCTCGTGGTGCTCACGATCGCGCTTGTCCTCGTGGCGTTCATCGCGCGACTTGAACGACGGCTGAAGCTGGTGAGCCTTGGCCTGTTCGTTGTCATAGCGGTCCAAGCAGCTCTCGCGGACAGCGGTCCTCCGGCGCTCCGGGCGCTGCACCCGGTGCTCGGGGTCCTGGCGCTCGGGATCGGCGTTCACCTCGTTATGGCGACGAGACGCAGGCAACCCAGGACTTCGACTCTCTCGTAGGCGCCCCCCAGAGATGGGGCCAGAGCGTGTCGGAGGTGCCCGGGATACGCACCCTTTGCGCCCGGGGTTACCCGGAGGCACAGTGTCGGCGATGACGTCCGGGGTGGCGTGTGCGCCCGCTTCGATTGGAGCGAGTGCTGCGTGTCGTCTGCATCCGCGCAGATGCAGGCGCGCGTTCTGCACCTGGCCGACGAGGAGCTCCCCTCCAACGGGTGCGGCGATAGCCGTCGTTTAGGCGCGTGGGTCGGTCGTTGGGACGCTCTGGAAGTCGGCGCCATACGGATTGTTCGGGCGCCCCGATTGGCGCCGACAGGGAGCGCGACGTCCCCGCCGACGATGATGAGATGGTGACACCTCGGATCCAGGGAGTGATCTACGACGCCGGCACGGTCTTTGGTCGCGGCCAGCGCCCCACCCGCCGCCACCTGGACGAGCGTTTGATGCGCCGAGAACTCGAGGTGGTCCGCGACGAACTGCACGCGACCCACGTGCGCGTCGTCGCCAGCGACCCAGCCCGCCTCGACACCGTCGCTGCTGCGGTGGTTGAGGCCGGGCTCGGGCTGTGGTACTCGCCGGCCGTCTTTGACTGCGACCCGGCGGAAACCGCCCGCAATACAGTTGCTATGGCCGGCCACGCCGAGGCACTCCGAAGGCGCCTGGGCGGGCACGTCACCTTTGTCGCCGGCAGCGAAGCGACCCTGTTCGTGCGCGGGCTCGTGCCCGGCAAACGTCTCACCGACCGCTTCGCACGCATCAAAGCCGACCCGTCGCTGCTCCACAGCGGCGACCTGGCCCGCTTCCTGACCATGCTCGCCGCCGAACTGCGCCCCGTTTTCGGAGGGCCCCTCACCTACGCGTCGCTGTCGTTCGAGCAGCCCGACTGGCGCTCCTTTGACATCGTCGGCGTCGATCACTACCGAGATGACCGCGTCAAGGACCGCTATCTGGAGATACTGGGACCGCATCTCGCCACCGGTCTCCCGGTGGTGGTGAGCGAGGTAGGGATGCGCACCTACGCCGGAGCCTCGGCGTCCGGGGCGCTCGGGTTCGGCATCACCGACACCACCAGCTTCGTGCTCCACCAGATCTTTGGGCGGCTCGTGCGGGTACGCAACAAGCCCGGCTACGTCCGCGATGAGGCGGGCCAGGCCAGAGAACTGGACGAGACGCTCAGTATCCTCGAGGGCTCCGCTGTCGCCGGCTGGTTCCTCGCGTCCTTCTCGACGCCGGGCACGTTCTACGACGACGACCCGCGCTATGACCGGGACATGGACGGCATGAGCCTGGTCAAAGGACTACCCGACGGGATGGAGTCCGAGCGCTGGCCCGGAGAGCGCTACGAAGCGAAAGCCGCGTTCGACGTCGTCGCAGGCCACTATGGCCCCCCCCTGACCCGACCGTTAGGGCAGCCACCCGATTGACGGCTTGCTCCAACGCCACGCCCCGGTGCCCCGGTGTGGGCCCGGGACCGTGGACGATCGTGGCTCCCACACCCCGCCCCCCCGACGCCATTCTGACCCCGGGGCCAGTCAACATTCCAGCCGGGGTCCTAGCGGTGCAGGGCAGGCACGGGCTCAGGTGCTCATAGGCTCGTCGCGCGCTGCCTTGGCCAGCTTGCCCCTTTCGACCAGCCAGCCTCTTGCAGGTAGCGGCGAACATTATGGCGTCGCATTTTCACTCGCTCGTCGCCCGCCTACCCGTCGCTATGGGCGGATTGGCTTTGTATCTCCAGCATTCTTCAGGCCTACATAACCGGGTGTTCTGGCGTCCCACGCTTGACGCAACGACGGTCCCATCGGGCGCCCGATTCGGCAATAGCGCGTGCATAGAAACCTAAGTGAAGCCTGGCTCTTCGCGTCGGTGACATGTCTCCCACGGAGATCATGGCCCCTGCGGCGCCCGAGGAGCCGCTCAACTTGGCGGTGCAGCTCAGAACCCTCGGCGCCGAAGCAGGCTAGGTCGTCGTCGAGCGGAAGCCCTCGGGTTCTTCATGAGCGAGGACGGAGGAGAGCGCTGGCCCGGTCGGGGTAGAAGCGTACCTCGACAACTTGAGCACCGCTGACGGTGAAGACCTGGTAGAGACGTTCGGGCGGTGCCGACCGGGCCCCCTCGGCCTGGCGTGCCACGTTGAGACCGAGCACGACGGCGTCGCCATCGACCTCCACGCTTTCGACGGTCAACCGAGTGCCGTCCTCTAGGAGGCTTCGGTACCAGTAGAGGACCTCGGTGCTGTTGGTGCAGGCCCCGGTCCAGTGGACCTGGGGGTGCAGGAGCGACCCCAGCAGCTCGAGGTCGCGATCGACGTAGGCGGCTTCGAGGTGCCGGGCGACATCGGCCATCACCCCGGAACCGAGTGAGTGTCGCGCGCCGTCCTCGTCGCGCGGTCCGTCTTCGTCGTCGGGGGTGATGCCGTAGCCGCGGAGAAGGTCGATGACCTCCTCGCTGGGCGGCTTACCCGAAATCCACACTCCATCTCGGGAGGCGCCGGCGTCAATGAGCAGACGGACGACCTCGGCCCAGTTGCCGGGCTGCCCGGCGCGCTCGCCGCTGCCAACGGTGGCGAAGGCCACCGGGTTGGACTCGAACCTGGCGTCGCGGCCGTCGACGTCGGCTCCGGCGTCGATCAGCAGACGGACCATGTCGGCGCTCCCGACGTAGGCCGCGCTGTGCAGCGGCTGCTCGCCGAAGCTGTTGCGCGCATGGGGCGAGAACCCCACATCGAGCATCAGGCCGACAGCGGCAACCGAAGCGGAGCCGGCAGCCTCGACGACTGCGGCGCGGTCCTCGTCGTTCAGCCGCTCACGCAGGTCGGGATGCTCAGCGAGGAGCCGCTCGGCCAACGGGCGGTCGGCGCGCCAACAGGCGCCAATGAACCGCTCAATGTCGGTGCTGTCGTCTGCTGCGCCGCGGCTCACCAGGAGCGCCACGACATCGCTCTTGCCGGCCCGCACCGCCCGGCGAAGCGCGGAGATGCCCCGGTCGCCGTCGTAGGCCGCCGGGTTGGCTCCGGCGGCCAGGAGGGCGGCGACGACGTCGGCAGAGGCGTCCGCCGCCGCGTCAGGCAGCGCCTCGGCCGCCTCCCGGGACGCCTGGCCACCGGCACTCTCCATCGCTTCGAGCAGGACCGACACGGCGTGGGCGTCGTCGGCATAAACCGCGGCGCCGACCGTCCAGGTCCCGGCCACCACCCTGGCGCCGTGGGAGAGCAACAGTTCCAGGCAGCGGTGGTCGCCGAGGCCGGCCGCAACAGCGATAGGCCTGCCGAAGTCGGGGTTCGCGCCGGCTTCGAGCAAGACCCGGGCGACATCAAGGTTGTTCAGCTCCACGGAGCCCTTCAGGGCCGAGCGGTAACCCTGCCCGGCTCCGTTGTTGGTGTCCGGGCTGGCCCCGGCGTCGAGCAGCAACCGCACGACCTCTGCCATCCCTGCCGCTCGGACAGAGTCGATGTGGTGCCAGCGGGAGTAGCAGACGTACAGGAGCGGCGGCCAGCCTCGAACCTTGTCGATGGCGACCGCAGCTGCCGGGTCGACAGCCAGCCTCTCGCCCACCTGTTCGGAGTCGCCGAGAACGGCGGCAGCCTCCAGGCTGTAGCGGGCGATGCCAGGGACGGCGTCGAGGATGCGCTGGACCTCGCGCACACGGCCCTCGACCGACGCCGCCACGAACATCTCGGCCTGGCGTTCGGGGGTGGTGGCACCGGCCTCGACGGCCGCCTTGAGCTGCGGCCAGCTGGCGAAGCCCAGCTCGCGAGCAATGACCAGCTGGGCGGCGGCCAGGGTGACGACACCTTGGGGTGCACTCGGGTGGTGGCGGGCGAAGCGCTCGGCGGCGCCGGTATCACAGTTACGGACGGCGTCGCGCAGCTCCTTGGCCTGGCGGCGAAGCTGGTCGAGGTCGGGGCGCTCGGGGAGCGAAGTGGACATTAGCGTCTCCCTCCTACGCCTGCGGCCCGCTGCTCAGGCCGAGGAAGAGGCCACAGTCATCAATGGTTTCGTTGCTCGGAGGTGGACTCAGTCCTTCCCGCGGGCCCGGCGGCGCCCTCCCAGCGCCACTACCAGGGTAGTCCTCGCGCATCGGGGAACTCATCCCGTGCGCCGGCACCAGTGCCGTGGCGTCAGTGCATTTCCTCTGAACTTGCTGAACCTGCGCCGCTCGCCGGGCCTGTTCCTCGGTGGCGCGCGCCCGGGCTCGTCCACCGGAAGGGGTGACACGCCCCTTCCCGACCGCCCGCACCCAACCAAGGAGGAACCCCAATGCTCACCAGCGCCCAGATCGACCACTTTCGCACCTTCGGCTCCGTCGCGCTCCCGAACTTCCTCGACGCCCTCCGCGCCACGGCTCTTCGGGACGAGGTCGACCCAGCCATCCGAGACGCCTACGGCACAACCTACGACGAGCGCGTCATCGACGACATCAGCGGCCACTACCTCCCGATGGCCTCGCGGCTCACCCCGCTCAGCGCCTCGCTCATCTCAGACGACGCGGTGCTCATCGACGCCGCCGAGCAGCTCCTCGGGACCGGGGTGCTGCCGTCGGTCCCCGAACGCGTCTTGTACTTCGCCGACGCTGGATGGCACGACGGCGGCATCGGCGCCCACGGGGTGAAGGTCGCCACCTTCGACGAGCTCGACGGCGCCAACGGGGCGCTGCGGTTCGTGCCGTGCTCGCACCACCCCGATGGCCGGCCGCACCTGCGCGCCTACCAGCGAGCCAGCTACGAAGAGGTCCCGGGCGTCATCGTCGGTTCCTGCCCCGGCGACCTGGTCGCCTTCGACCTGCACACCTTTCATGCCGCCTACGGCGGTCGAGACCGGCTGGTGTGGACGACGGTGTACGTGGACAACCCGGGCGACGAATCCTCCCGGGAGAGGGCTCTGCGTTGGATGACCGACGCCCTCGAACAGGGGTTCCGAGGCTTCGACCGGGCGCGCTACCCCGTATGGCGCTACTGGCTGACCAATCCAGACAGCCTTCATCGCCGGGCTGCGGTCATCGAGGGGCTCGGTGCCGCCGGGGTCTTGGGCGTCGCGGGCGCCGAGCTGGGTTGGTAACCGTTCGTCAGGGACCGGACCACCGCCCGATCCGGGCCGAGATCAATATGTACGTAGGGACCCCTGGTCCACCGAACGCCAGTCCCGTCGATATGGCCTCTGAACAGCTACTTCGTCGAAGGCGAGGGCCGCGCCCCTAAAGGTTATTCCGCGCCCCCAAGGGGACCGCTTGCTCCGCGCAGTCCGGGAAAGGCGTTGCCAGGCTCGTCCGTCCGGAGTTG
The DNA here is from genome assembly GCA_003166025.1 of Acidimicrobiaceae bacterium. Classification (GTDB taxonomy): domain Bacteria; phylum Actinomycetota; class Acidimicrobiia; order Acidimicrobiales; family Palsa-688; genus Fen-671. The sequence goes on from PMWT01000248.1 coordinate 6,621, forward strand.
TCGGTAGCGCCCCGAGTGCCTAGCGTCAGCGGCGTGCGGAGGCTTGTGCCGGTGTTGTGGCGGTTTATCGCGGTGACTGCGGCGCTGGTGCTTGGGGGTACGGTGCCCGCAAGGGCAGCCGCGGATATGGGGGCGTCAGCTTCGAGCGTCCCCTCCAGCTGTAGCCCCCTCCAGCCAGACGTCAGCGAGTACCTGGCGAGGGTTTCAGCTGCCACATTGGAGCCGCCTGCGGAGACTGGGGCCATTGTCTGCGACTTCAGGTTCATTGACGGGGCCCCGATGACGGTCCTCCACCTGATCGCTGGTGTGCCGTTACGAGAACTGGTGGAGGCCAGGGCCTATGCCGCGGTCAACGGGTACGAGACGGGCACAGTCCCCAACCTTGGAAAAGGAGCCTTCTCCAAGGCTCGCGACCACAAGCCGCGGGGCCTGGTGGCGTTGTCAGGCTCGGACGTTTACTACGCAATCATGGGGCAGTTCAGTTTTGCCAAGGACATCGCTCTGACCAGAGCGTTGTTCCAGCTTAAGTTCTCGGCGTCGGCGGCCGCCCCCGAGGGAGCAGTGACACCTATACAAGGGGTGGCCCTCACCGGTGACGGCGTCCTAGGTAACGCACTCATCGTGGTCAACCTGGCTACCGGGAAACAGGAGGCGTCGATCAAAGTTGGGGTACCCCCGACGGAGGTGCTGGCGTCACCAGACGGCAAGCAGGCCTACACGTTCAGCTTGGGCGACTCGTTCGCTGTGCCTGTAAACCTCGTCACGCGGCGCGCCGAGACCCGCATCGAGCTTCCAGGTCCTTGGGACGGCGCCGCCCTGTCCCCGGACGGCCGATGGCTCTACGTGACGACCGGGGCTCACACCTTCGGTTTCATAGACCTGAACACGGGACGGCTAGTGGCAAAGCTCAATGTGCCTGGTGGTGTGGGCGACATAGTCGAGAACCCGGCCGGGACGATGGCCTACGTCGACGCGAGCGGCTACATCGTCGAGAAGTACCAGGGCGTCTCGGCTGGTGGGGACGACGTCAGCGCCATTGACCTGGTCCACCGCAGGGTCAGCCACGTGTTCGTCCTGGCCGACACGTAAGGCCTGTTCTTCGTTTCGAACGACGGGAAGACGCTCTACGCATCGGCGATGCTCAACTCGCTTCGGCGTGCTACGTCCCAGCAAGCGTGGCGCGGACTGTCCGAAGCGCTGGGGCGGGGGTCTGCACCTGGGGGAGCCCAAGTCCGACGCGGGACGCCGTGTCCTGACGTTGCCGCCGAGCGTCCTCACCGAGCTCAAGGCGCACCGGCGCGCGCAGGTTGCCGAGCGCTTGGCCTCCGAGGTGTGGGAACCCGGGCCGAGAGGGGGTTGGGTCTTCGCAAACCCGACCGGCGGCCCGCTTGACCCTCGGGCCGATGCCCGAGCCTTCAAGCTGCTTTGCGTTAAGGCCGACGTCCCCGCACGAAGGCTCCACGACCTGAGGCACTCGGCGGCGACGATGATGCTCGAAAACGAGCTCGACTTGCGGACGGCCGGCGCCGTTCTCGGCCACTCCCAGGTGTCGCAAACAGCGCGCTACAGCCACGTTCTTGCGGACCGCAAGGCCGTGGCCGCGGAACGGATCGAGCAGGCGCTCTTCGGTACCAGAGCGACCGCCCTTGAGAAGTAGTGCTGTCGCGAAGCCGATCAACGAGCGACCACACTGCTCGGCAGGTACTACGACGTCCGCCCGCGTTTCCGTAATTGTGGTCAAAACTGTGGTCAACCCCGGGAGCCGCTTGCTCAAGAGACCGCTGCGAGGCCCTGAGCAGGTCGTCCCCGCGCCCCCGAGAGGTCTCGAACCTCTGACCCGCCGCTTAGAAGGCGGCCGCTCTATCCCCTGAGCTACGGGGGCCGACTTCGAACGTAGTGGACCGGACGCGCCGGGACATGGAGGGCATGGCATTCCGATGTGCTGTCCTGGGCCGCCCCTTGGAACGCGTCTCAGGAGCCGGCAGCGTCCGGGACCAGCGAGATCCCGGGTTTTAGCTGGCCAGCAGCTCGCGGGTCTCGTTCTTCGAAGATGGGTGGCGCAGCTTGGACAAGGCCGAGCGTTCGATCTGGCGGATTCGTTCCCGGGTGAGGTTGAGCGCCAGGCCAACCTCCTCCAAGGTGCGCGGGTCGCCGGTGTCGAGGCCGTACCGGAGCCGGATTATCTCCCGTTCCCGGTCTTCGAGGACGTCGAGGAGCTTGTTGACCTCACTGCTGAGCATGGCCTCGCACACTGCGTCGAACGGCGTCGGAGACGCAAGGTCGGCGACTAGGTCTCCCAGTTCGCTGTCACCGTCCGGGCCCACGTGCGAGTCGAGACTGACGGGGTCTGTGCCCTGCTGTAGCAGTTCGATCACATCGCGCTCGGGGATATCGAGGACGGAGGAGAGCTCGGCGAAGGTCGGTGTCCGTCCCATTTGGCTTTCCATCTGTCGCTTGGTGCGCAGGAGCTTGCGGACCTGGTCGCCGGCGTGGACTGGCAGGCGGATGGTGCGCCCCGTGTTGTCGATCCCCCGGCTGATCGCCTGCTTGATCCACCAGGTGGCGTAGGTCGAGAACTTGAAGCCCTTGCGCCAGTCGAACTTGTTGACGGCGTGGATGAGGCCGAGGTTTCCCTCCTGTACCAGGTCTAGTAAGGGCAGGTCAGAGGCTTGGTACCTCTTGGCAAGCGACACCACGAGGCGCAGGTTCGAGTTTATGAACTGCTCCGTGGCGGCATCGCCCTCCCGGGCCGCCTGCAACAGTTCCCGCTTGCGAGCACCACTGACGCGGTGCCGGGCGAGCTGGTCCTTGGCTAGCCGACCTTCTTGTATTAGCCGGGACAGGCGCACCTCGTCCTCCCTGGTGAGTAGGGGGTACTTACCTACGCCGTCCAGGTAGAGGCGCACCAAGTCCTCGTCCTGGCCTGCGTTGCCTGCACGAACTCCCGTCGCCTCTTTTGGGGCCATGAGTACTCATCGGCGCAATCGGGCGGACCGCTTAGCGTTCTGCGGGTCACCGGAAGGTGTGCCAAACTGAGGATTCCGTGGTGGCCGTAGCTCAGTAGGTTAGAGCGCCAGGTTGTGGCCCTGGAGGTCGGGGGTTCAAGTCCCCTCGGTCACCCCAATCAGCAGGTCAGGCAGCTATTAGCGCTTGGCTGGCCGGTGGCCCAGGGATGCCCTTCGCTTCCAAGCCGCCGCCCGGTTAGCTGCTTTGCCCTGCTCCTAGGTACTATCGCGACCTCGCGCCTCTAGCTCAATGGTAGAGCAACGGACTCTTAATCCGCAGGTTCTCGGTTCGAATCCGAGGGGGCGCACCCCCTGACCAGCGGGTTTCCTTAGCAGTCACCTCCTCGCAGAGCCTTTGGGCAACAGTTGGGCAACAAGGGAGGTAGGCCGTGAAGGGGAGCCTTCAAGAGCTGGGCGAGGGGCGCTGGCGACTGCGGGTGTTCGCTGGACGCGAAGACGGCAAGCTCCGCCAGGTGAGCCGCAACTTCAAAGGCACCAAACGTCAGGCTGAGTCGGCACTCGCCAAACTGGTGGCGGACGTGGAGCGCCAGCAAGTGGCGATAGGCCCGGTGGGCACCCTCGGAGAGCTTGTCGACCGGTGGCTCGAGGACATCGCCCCGCACCGCTCCGCTTATACGGTGCGGGAGTACCGCCGCATTGTTACCAAGACGATCAAGCCGGCGATCGGCGGCCTTCGTATCGACAAAATCACGGGACGGCATCTAGACGCCTTTTACGGAAACCTGCACCGGAAAGGTCTGGCGAGCTCAACGGTGCACCAGCACCACTCCGTAATACATGCTTCGCTGGGCCGAGCTGTCAAGTGGGGCCTGCTGCCCTCCAACCCGGCCGATCGCGCTACACCGCCCCGGCCGGCTCGCTCGACCGCGTCGGCCCCGGCGGTGGCGGATGTGCAGGAGTTGATTGCCGAGGCGGAAAAGACCGACACCGTGCTGGCGGTGGCCATTGCGCTGGCGGCGATAACCGGTGCCCGCCGCGGAGAACTGTGCGCGCTGCGCTGGAGCGATGTCGATTGGTCGAGACGGACGCTCGCCATCGCCCGGTCCCTGACCGTCGTCAACCGGCAGGTGAGCGAGGGACCGACCAAGACCCACCAGCGCCGTGACATCGCCATCGACGATGCCTTGGGAGCGTTCCTGGCCCGGCGTCGAGCCGAGCAGGAGCGCTTCTGCGGAACGGTCGGCGTCGAGTGGATCAACGACCCGTTCGTCCTCTCCCGGTCGGCTGACGGGTCCGAGCCGTGCCTGCCCGACGGCCTTTCGCACCAGTACCAACGCCTGGCCGACAGGATCGGGTTGTCGACTCATTTCCATGAGCTCCGGCACTTCGCTGCGACCACGGCTTTCGCAGGCGGCGCCGACGTGCGCACGGTCGCCGGACGGCTGGGCCACGCGGACCCCTCCGTAACGCTCCGGGTCTACGCTCACGCCCTCGAAGCGCGCGACCGTGAACTAGCCGGCTTCCTCGGCACGGTCGTCCTTGGCGCCGTGGACGGCGGCCCGGAGCTTCACGAGGCTGACCCGCCAGCGCCGCCCGAGCTGGAAAGCACCGGGTAGCTCGCCCCGGCGGGCCAGGTCGTAGCCGAGGTCCTTGCTGATCCCTAGCAGCCCGGCCGCCTGGGGTACCGAGACCACGTAAGGACCGGCCATTGCCACCCTCGGCTGCGGGCCATGGCCCTCGACGACCTGCTTCGCTCTTGCCTCGCTCCACGTACCGCTCATCTTCGTCTCCTTGCGCGTCGGCCCCCGGAGCGGGAGGCCTCTGCACGGAGGGGCCGGGGTGGCGATGTCCGCCAAGCCGGGAGGCCACGCCTGGCTGAGCGCGGTGCGCGGAACGGGCGCGCCCGGGGGGTGTGGAAGCTCCTGGCCTACTGAGCGAGCCAGCCGCGGCCCAGGGTGGTTGCTGAGGTCTCCGAGAGCCCCGACGATTACCCGTCGTCCGACACGGCCGTGATTTATCGCTGGGCGAGCGGCTCGTGGAAGGAACAAGGCGCGGTGGACCACGTCGGCGCTAACCTGGACATGTTCGGCGATGACGGCTGGCTTGCCGCGGTCGGCGTGCCGGGCACAGCCGACCCGGCGTTCGTGCCGTCAGGGACGACCGGCTCGGTCGGGGCCAGGACGATGGCGCTAACCGATGTCGGCGGGAAATGGCACACGGCCATGGTCACTGTTCCGTCCGCCGCGCCCTAAGCGCCCATAACACCCGGTCAATAACCCGGGGCGGGTAACGTTTGGGGCCGCGCGTTCTGGCGCGCCCTGGTACCACAGCCAGCGAGCCCGAGCCGCCGTTATCTGGAGCGGAGGCGGTGTCGGGGGGAGCGTGGTTCTGGGCGTCGTTCTGTGCACGTCCAGTGCGTTCCTACGCCGCCTTCGGGGAACCCCCTTGGGCGCTGCGGGCCCGTGTCATTGGGCTACCTCAGTTCGGTCCGTCATCAGGAGTGGTCAACAGCCGTCACGACTGCCTCTTCGCCTGCAACCGTAACCCAACCGACGCGCGTACCTGTGCGCGTTAGGTACGCCTCACGAGGGGACCTTCGACTCTACTTGCAGAAGAGAATTTACTTGCAGAGCCTCACGTTCGTATTCTGAGAGCAGAGCACGACGCCGTCGCTGCTCCGGGTCGGACGCCGAGATAAGCCGACTCATGCACTCAAGCGGCAGTCCCAAGAATGGAGACGACAATGACCGCTACTAATGAGACCGTGACTGCAGGAAAGACAGAGAACGGCACCTTCGTGGCGCCGGGACAGCCCGGCAGCTTGGTGGACGTGAAGCCCCGTTACGAGAACTTCATTGGCGGACGCTGGGTGGCCCCGGTCAAGGGCCAGTACATGAAGGACATCAGCCCGGTCACGGGCCAGCCCTTCACCGAGGTGGCCAAGTCCACGCCCGAGGACGTAGAGCTCGCACTCGACGCCGCCCACGCCGCCAAGGATGCCTGGGGCGAGGCCTCGCTGGCCGAACGTGCGGCCGTGCTCAACGCCATCGCCGACGCCATCGAGGCCAACTTGACCATGCTGGCCGTGGCCGAGACCTGGGACAACGGCAAGCCGGTGCGGGAGACGCTGGGGGCGGATATCCCCCTGGCTGTAGACCACTTCCGGTACTTCGCCGGTGCCACCCGGTCGCTCGAGGGCCGTTCCACCGAGATCGACAAGGACACCGTCGCCTACCACTTCCACGAGCCGCTGGGCGTCGTGGGCCAGATCATCCCGTTCAACTTCCCGCTCCTCATGGCGGCGTGGAAGATCGCCCCCGCCCTGGCGGCCGGCAACTGCACCGTGGTCAAGCCGGCGTCGCCCACCCCGTGGTCGATCCTGAAACTGGCCGAGGTGGTCCAGGGCATCGTGCCCCCCGGCGTGCTCAACGTCGTGACCGGCCCAGGCGGCGAGATAGGTAAGGCCCTGGCCTCTAGCCCGCGCATCGCCAAGATCGGCTTCACCGGTGAGACCACCACGGGAAGGCTGATCATGCAGTACGCGGCGGAGAACCTCATCCCCTCCACGGTGGAGCTCGGCGGCAAGTCGCCCAACATCTTCTTCGCCGACGTGATGGACGAGGACGACGAGTTCTTGGACAAGGCCATCGAAGGCCTGGTGCTCTACGCCTTTAACAAGGGCGAGGTGTGCACCTGCCCATCACGAGCACTCATCCAGGAGTCGATCTACGACAAGTTCATGGCACGCTGCCTCGACCGCATCCGCAAGATCACCCAGGGCAACCCGCTCGACCCGACCACAATGATGGGCGCCCAGAACTCGGCCCAGCAGCTGGAGAAGATCAAGGGCTATGTCGACATCGGCCGCCAGGAGGGCGCCGAGGTGCTGATCGGAGGCAAGCGGACCGACATCGGCGGGGAGTTCAAGGACGGGTACTACTACGAGCCGACCGTGCTGAAGGGCCACAACGACATGCGGGTTTTCCAGGAAGAGATCTTCGGTCCCGTGCTGGCCGCTACGACCTTCACCGACGAGGCTGACGCGGTGCGGATCGCCAACGACACCCTCTACGGTCTCGGGGCTGGCGTGTGGGCCCGCAACGGGAACCTTGCCTACCGTATGGGCCGCGCCATAAAGGCCGGACGAGTGTGGACGAACTGCTACCACCTGTACCCCGCCGGGGCGGCCTTCGGAGGCTACAAGATCTCGGGCGTCGGCCGGGAGAACCACCAGATGATGCTGGAGCACTACTCCCAGACCAAGAACCTCCTGGTGAGCTACAGCACCAAGCCTCTCGGGCTCTTCTAGAGGGCCCAGACCAGGTGCCGGGGGAGTCGGCTATGGACAAATCAAGCACCGAGGAACAGGGCATGGTGGCCCGTGTCGTCGCCACACCGGCGGCGCTCGAGGCCATCGCCCAGCTCGTGGCCGAGCGTGGCCCGGTCATGTTCTTCCAGTCCGGCGGGTGCTGCGACGGCAGCCTTCCCATGTGCTTTGCGGACGGGGAGTTCGTGATCGGGAGCCACGACGTCCTCCTGGGTGAGGTCGGGGGCTGCCCCTTCTACATCGATGCCCGGCAGTACCGGGTGTGGAAGCACACCCAGCTCATCTTGGACGTAGGCATCGGGGAACCTGAGGGGTTCTCTCTCGCCGCCGGTGAGGATCGGCACTTCATAGTCCTCTCCAAGGTCTTCACCGCGGCCGAGCAGGCCGTGCTGGAGGGCAACTGACGGGCCACCGAAAAGAGGGGGGCCCGTCAGCTCGCCCGGCCTTACTAAATGCGCAACCGCAAAAGTTGAACCAGTTCCGGGTTGCGGCGGTACCGCGCTATCGCTCGAGTTCCTCTTGTGCCCGACTGACGAGCTGTCTTGCCCACCTCACGGCGAGGTTGGCATTGGTATGAGTCACGAGGGAAGCCCTATGGTGCGCCGTGTCCTTCAGCTCGAGGAGGCGTTCCACGCGGACCGCAAGGTCTCGACCATACGGGGCCGCAGTCTGTAGGAGCTCAGTGGCGCGCCGATGGTCCTCCCCACGGCGGTAGCGACCGAAACGCACACAGCAAATGGCGTCCGACGCAGCGATGCCAGCCAGGATGGAGAGGCCCAGCGGTGACATTGGAGAAACCCTGCCTGTGTTCGTTGGCCACGAGCTCGGCCCTTTCGAGATAGGCGCGAGCCGTGTTCAGGCGGGCGGCCGCTTCGGCAGTCCCTCCACTTGACGTGCGTGGAGCCCTAGGCATGGCTGGAGAGCGTCAACAGGTCTGGGTTGCCGGCCACGGGGATGCTATGGCTACGTATCTCGTCGCGCAGCCCAGCATCGTTGCTCGGCTGGTTCACCCATTGCCAGGCCGACAGTTCGACCGCGTGGAGGGGGTTCCCCGTCCAGCGCCGTACGCTGCCGTGGAGGGCATCGACCGCGACGTGCCATGCCTTTACGTTGGGGCGCGGAGAAAGGCGCGGCGTTGACCCGGCTGTTGCCAGAGCCCCGAGCAGTTTGACCCAGAGTGGTGTCTCCGCCTCGGGCTTCTCGTCGCCGGGGAAGAGCTGGTGGACCAGCAAGAGGTCGATGTCGCTGTCTGGGCCGCCATCACCGCGCGCCGCCGAGCCGAACACGCAAGCGTACACAGGCTTCTCGGCCCATCCCGATAACGTCTCCCTCAACCGCTTCCAGAGCACGAGGCGGAGGTCGGCGAGAAGCGCGGCGGCAGGGGCGGCCACGTGGTCGCGGTTCAGCTCGTGGACCTGGTTGCGGCCCATCTGGGTTGCCGTGACGAGGCCCTGGTCCACCAGGCGGGCGACGCTACGACGGATCCCGATCTCCGAGCCACGGGCCGCCTGTTGGGCGATCTCCCCAACCGTGAGAGGGCGCCCCGCCCGGGCCAGCACAGACAGGACTGGTCCGTCTAGGGTCGGTGTCAGGGCCCTAGTGGGGTCGACCAGGTCCATGATCATATTATATAGGCTTCTATCTTATTAGAGTGTGACCTTGAGCGCGGCGGGCCAGTCGAGCTAGCCGAGCCTGTACGAGTAGGCGGAGCGCCAGTGAACGACCGGAGCCCGCATTGTTGCAATCGACACTTTTTTACAATAGGAGGCAAATGATGACAGAGGGAAAGCCGCTGCGGTGGGGTCTGCTCGGTACCGGTGGAATTGCCGCCGCATTTGCGGGCGACTTGGGTCGGACGACGAGCGGCGTGCCCTTCGCTGTAGGCTCGCGATCCCAGGGAACGGCGGACGCGTTCGCGGACCGCTTCGATATTCCGCATCGACATTCCTCGTATGAGGCGCTTGTATCGGATCCGGATGTCGACGTCGTGTACGTGGCCACGCCGCATCCCTTCCACTATGAGAACACATTGCAGGCTCTGCACGCCGGCAAGCCGGTGCTTGTCGAGAAGGCGTTCACGATGAACGCCACCGAAGCGCGTGAGCTCATCGCCGCGGCTCGGGCCGCCCGGCTCTTCCTCATGGAGGCGATGTGGACGCGGTTCTTGCCACACATCGCGGAGGTCCGCCGGCTTATCGGGGACGGAGTGCTCGGTGAGATAGTCATGGTGATGGCGGACAACGGCAAGGTGTTTGACCGGGACGCGACCTCAAGGATATTCGCTCCCGAGCTTGGCGGTGGGGCGCTTCTCGACATGGGTGTCTACAATGTCGCGTTCGCCTCGATGGTGCTGGGCACTCCAACAAGGGTGGCCGCAATGATCTCGCCGGCGTTCACCGGCGTAGACGGAGTGACATCGACGGTACTCGGCTATCCGAGCGGTGCTCAGGCTGTGCTCACCTGCACCACTTCAGCATCCACGCCTACTGCGGCGGTGATCGCGGGCACCGATGCGCGGATCGAGATCGACCCGGTATATTTCACGCCGACGAGCTTCACGTTGGTGAAGCGAAACCGTGAGGAGACTCGCTACCAGCCGGAGGCGCAAGGCCGGCTCCGTTACGAGGCGGACGAGGTGGCGCGCTGCCTGGAGGTTGGGTTGCTCGAGAGCCCTTATATGCCGCTCGACGAGACGGTTGCGATTATGGAGACGATGGACGAAATCCTTAGTCACAACGCCAAGAACTGAGCTCTAAAGGGTTTCGGAGGGACGAGTAGGCGGCAATTTCAACGAAGGAGAGTACGTTTCGGTGCAAGCACGCGGTAGGGAACTGCATTTTGGCGTCCAGCTGACGGCGCAGGACACGAGCTGGTCGCGTTTCGCCGATGGTGTCCGTGGCGTTTAGGAGCTGGGGTTCGGCTCGTTCTGGCCCTTCGATCATCTCCTGGCATCGGGAAACCGGGCGGGCTCGTGCTTCGAGACGCCGACCACGCTGTCGGCGATGGCGCTGCTAACGCGCCGAGTACACATTGGCGTCCTAATCGCGGGTGGCGCGTACCGGGAGCCGGTCACGCTGCTGAGCGCTACGAACGCCTCGACGGAGCGCTCGAAGTCGTGAAGCTTTTGTGGACCGAGCCAATAGCGAACTATCGCGGCCATCATTACGCCGTCCACGACGCTCCCTGCGATCCCAAGCCACTTCAGCAGCCGTTCCCGCCGATAACAGTCGGCGGTTCCGGCGATAGACCACTGGCGGTGGCGGCGAAGCACGCCACGAGGGTGAACATTCAGGGCACGCCAAGTTTTTGCGCTGAGCGATCGTGGGGGCAACCCACTCAGCCGCCGAGAACGCGGCCGCATCGATGTTAGCTGCCGAAGGCCGGGCGCTCGATGTCGAACCACGCCGCTTTCGGAGCTGTGACTCGCTTCGGCGGGGGGCTCTTCGAGCACATCCTCGGTCGTGTGGCCAATCGTCATGGCATTGACGCGGCTCGGCTCGTCGCCCACCCAGCTCGCACTGGGAGTGCTCCGGTCTGGGGTATGCCCACCTGGCCCTGGTCTTCGCCGAGGTCATCGGCCAGGAGAAGGATACGGCCGCCGGTTGCCTGAATGCAGCCGAACTCAGCAGGTGCCGCGCCTAACCAGCCAGCCGCCAGACAACAGCGCACCACGGCTCTAGCCGCGTACCAGACGGTGCAGGGGGTGCCGCTCCAGTCAGGTTGGAGAGCACCACTGTGGCTTGGGCCCAGGCCTCACCGAGGGGTAGCTCGACCTCCACCTCTTCGGCGGAGAGGTTGGCGGCCACCAGCAGCCCAGCAGCCGGTGTGCGCCGCAGGTATGCCCACACCGTTGGGTGCTCGGGTACCAGCAACTCAAAGTCGCCCTCAGTCACCACCGCGTCGGTGTGGCGTAGGGCGATGAGCTGGCGGTAGTACTCGAACACCGAGCCCACCACGCCAACCTGGGCGGCGGCGTTCCACGCCACGTGGTCGGGGTTGATGCCGATCCAGGGCGTCCCGGTGGTGAACCCGGCCCCCGGCGTGGCGTCCCACTGGACCGGGACGCGGCCCTGGTCCCGGCTCATGCGGCCCATGTTGGCCAAGAGGGCCTCCAGGTCGACGTCGCCCCGGGCGGCGGCCACGGCGTAGAAGTTGAGGGCCTCGATGTCCCGGTATTCGGACAGCGACGCAAAGGGGGCGTTGGCCATGCCCACCTCGTCGCCCTGGTAGACGAACGGGGTGCCCCGGTGCAAGTAGAGGACGGTGGCCAGAGCCTTGGCCGAGGCCGCCCGGTAGCGGCCATCGTCGCCAAAGCGGGAGACGGCCCGGGGTTGGTCGTGGTTGCCCCAGTACAAGGAGTTCCATCCTCGCTCGGCCAGGCCGGCCTGCCAGGCAGCGAGGGACGCCTTGAGCGCCGGCAGAGACAGGGGCACGATGTCGTAGCGGTGGGCGCCACGGTCGAGGTACATGTGCTCGAACTGGAACACCATGTCCAGCTCGTGGTTTGACGGGTCGGTGAAGCGCACCGCCTCGTCGATGGTGACCCAAGGCGTTTCCCCGACTGTCAGCACGTGGGCGTTTCTTGTGGCGAAGACCTCCCGGTACATCTCTTGAAGGAATTCGTGGTTGCGGGGACCGCAGGTGAAGTGCTGGTCGCCCGGCCCGTACAAGGAGCCGGGCCGGGGGGTGGTGGCCGGTAGCGACGTGTCCTTGCTGACCATGTTGATGACGTCCATGCGGAAGCCGTCCACCCCTCGGTCGAGCCACCACCGCATCATGGCGTAGATTGCCTGGCGGACTTCGGGGTTCTCCCAGTTGAGGTCGGGTTGCTTACGGGAGAAGACGTGCATGTAGTACTGGCCGGTCCGCTCGTCCCATTCCCAGGTGGGGCCAGAGAAGTGGGACTCCCAGTTGGTCGGCTCCGCCCCCGGCGTGCCCCCGACGCGCCCGGGGAAGGGGTCGCGCCACCAGTACCAGTCGCGCTTGGGGTTGTCCCGGCTGGACCGGGACTCGACGAACCAGGGGTGCTCGTCCGAGGTGTGGTTGACCACCAGGTCCATCATCAGCTTCATGCCCCGGCGATGGAGGCCGGCCACCAGCTCGTCCAAGTCGGCCAAGGTGCCGAACAGCGGGTCGATGTCCTGGTAGTCGCTTATGTCATAGCCGTTGTCGTCCATTGGCGAGCGGTACACGGGCGAGAGCCAGACGACGTCCACGCCCAGGCGGGCCAGGTAGTCAAGGCGGCCGATGACGCCGGGAAGGTCGCCCACGCCGTCGCCGTTGGAGTCGGCAAAGCTGCGGGGGTAGACCTGGTAAACGGTCCAACGCCGCCAGTCCTCGCCCCCCGCCGGCGCCGGCGCCGGCGCCGGCGCCACCTTAAGCCCACCCACCTCGGCCAACCCTGCCTCCTCCACGCCCACCAGCCTGCCAGGTCCATCCCCGCGGGAGGTGGACGGGCAGCCCCTCCCTCTGCTGGCAGCGGGCCGAGCAGGCGTCGCTGTCCTACATTTGGCTCGGGAGCGAAAAAGGTGACCGCGCTCACACTCCCAGATTGAACTGGCGCCACTTTTTCCACGCCTGCCCAGAGCGTCGTTCTGTTACGCCGTCCGGAGTAGTTGTACCGGGTTGGTACGTGCTGCCGCGAGCGCAGGAGCGATGGCGAGGATGTTCGCCCCCGCGACGACACCCGCGGCCAGCCCCACCACGAGCCAGACCGGGACGACAGCGACGGGGACGACCCCGAGGTTGGCGGCGAATGCCCTCCATACCCATTGACCTGCCACTATCCCGAGTGGGACGCCGATAACGGTCGCGACGAGGGCCAAGGTCGTGGCTTGCCAGGCTACGACCGAGGCAACCTGGCCCCTCACGAAGCCCAGGGCCTTCAGGAGGCCGATCTCTCGCCGGCGCCGGGACACGCTCACCACGAGGAGGTGGACCAGTGTGGCGGCGCCGAACAAAGCCAGCATGGCGCCGAAGATGAGGGGGAAGTCGACGGCCTCGCCAAAATTGATAAGAGACGTTGGCGTGATCGGGAGTGCGACGATCGATTGGTAAGTACCTAGGTAGTGCTTGATTGCGGCCCGGCCCTCGGCACCGGGCACGACGGTTACAAGGAGCCCACCCCCGTCGGTCTCGTCCAGCGCCGCCTGCCAGCACGCCGCCTGCTTGGGGCTGGGAGGGCACACGGCGTCTTCATAGGCGGCGGTTGTGAACGCCGCGCCGGTACCCAGGCTCACAGCACCGCCGAGGACCGGGAACGAGACCTGAGAGACCACCTGGAACGGGACGGTGCGCCTGGCAAAGGACGGTGCCGCCACGGTGACCCGCACGAGGGAGCCCAAATGGGCGCCGAGCCGGTGCATGGTCGTACCCCCGAGCGCGATCTGACCATCGCGGCTGGGAAAGCGGCCCGAGACAATTGAGAAGATAGGCCCACCACGCAAGGCCGTGGTCGCCACGGCCGGCAAGCTCAGCTTGTTGATGGAGATCTCCATGACAATGCCCTTAGTGATCCCCGTGACGGCCCTGTCGTGTTCAAGGATCCGCAGGAGCCCAGGGTTAGCCTCAGGGGTCGCGTCGGTGAAATTGAGCTGGAAGGCTTCGCCGTAGAGCCTGGGCGTGGCCGTTAGGTGGGACAGGCTGCCGCCGAAAACCCCTGTCCCACACAGCGCGATGACGGCCAGGACCATGCCGGTAACAGCTGTGCCCACGGGGACCGAGGCGGCGCCGGACCCTCGCTGGAGGGAATTTCGGACACCGATCACCGCGCTCGGCGGTGCGCCCACCGTGACCAGATAAGCCACCAGCGCCGACGGACGGGGCGCGACCGCCTGGTCGTCAGGCCGCAAGGAACGCGCCGCCCGCGCCGCCGGCCAAAGCCCAAGCGCCAGGACGACGGCCACTGTGACAAGCGCACCGAGAGGCAGCACAAGGGTGTCGAAAGCCACGCCTGTCGAGACCTCGGCCGTGCGAGCTTCGCCGAGCGGAGCGATCGGGGACAAGGCCACCGCCACCGCCACGGCGCCCATCGCCCCGACAAGGCCTACCGTCAGGTTCCGCGCCATGCCGAGCGTGACCAGCTGGCGCCTATCGACGCCGAGGGCGGCCATCGTGGGGTAATCCTCCCGTTCGGAAATGCTCTGGCGGACCAGCGCCTGGCTTACGACCGCCAAGCCGACCAGAGCCGCCAGCGCCGCCAGGATCCACCAGCCGGTGGCCTGGGGATGGATCGACCCTTCGACGGATGCCACCAGCTCGCTGTCTGCTTGGTAGCCCTCCGCTCCGCCGGCGCTAAGGGCGTGTAGGTCGGCGATAAAGCGAGGGAGGCCGGCCGTACCCTGACGTAGGCGGACGAGGTACGTATAGGCGACGGCCGTCAGGGGGACCACTGTGCGCAGGAAGGCGGGCGTGGCGTACAGGTCGTACGAAGGAGCCGAGCCGGAAGGGAACTCTCCCTCGGTGGCTTCGATCCCGACCACCTTTAGGGCGACGGTCGGGCCCGTGGGCCTGGGTAGTGCCCCGGTAGCGTTGGCCACCGCCGAAAACTGCGAACGGGCATAGAACGGGACCATGACCACGCTGCCCAGTTGCACGCCATCGTCCTGTTGAAGAGTGAAGGAGGCCATTACCTGGTCGGGGGCCAACGGGTCGGGCAAGTGGCCGGAGACGAGCTGCCAAATCGGCCTACCCTCGGGCAACAGGACGCCCACGCTGAGGTCGGTCGGGTTGATCGGGTGCGTGCACCGACAGGTCGGTTGCCCATTTCCGACCTCGATCACCTCCGTAACTGAGGAGACCTCGGGAAGCTTCGCCAGTTGCGGCAACGGCCGGTAGGCGTACACGGCGGCGTCAACGCCGTGCTCGGCGATAAAACGTGGGAACGCAGACGCTGTTCGGCGACCTGCGGCGCCCGCCGCAAGCACGAGCCCGCCGGCAACACCGACTAGGGCCACAACGGCTAGCCACGATCGCCATCGGCGGCGCAGCTCAGAACGGAACAGCAATCCGACGGCCCCCAACCAGCCCCTCCTCAGCTCAGTCTCCGGGGCGATTCTCCAGTCCAGCGAGGCTGGGTGCCAAGGTTGCCAGCATGTGTGCTCCCCGTGGGCCAACACCCCCTTCAACTCGGGTGCCCCGTAACGGTGCCGCTGAAGGACGTTCGGCGACAGAAAGGCCGCACCGAACGCCCGGCCGACCTGGTCTCGCCTTGGGTACCTAACGGCTTTGCATGCTCCGGCCGCTCCCGTGTCGGGAAGCAAGGGCCCGGCGGAGCGCGGCCAGCTCACGATCTTCGCGTCCGGGCCCGACGAAGCCCGGTCACGCGTCGCCACCCTCTTCGGTGCGCTCGGCCAGCGCACCATCTGGGTTGGCGCGGTCGGCGCCGGAACGCGGCTGAAGCTTGTCAACAACACCTGGCTCGCCTTCGCCACAGAAGCGGTTGCCGCGTCGGTGGCACTGGCCTGTCGCTTGGGCCTAGAGACGCGTGCCGTGGCCGAGGCGCTTGATGGCAGCCCGCTCGTCTCGCCTTGGCAGGCGGCCAAGCTGCAGCGGATCTCCAACGGCGAGTTCTCGGCCCAGTTCGCGCTGTCACTCGCGCCCAAGGATGTCTGCCTCGCCCTAAACTCGGCTGACGATGACCAGTTCGCGACGCTTGCCGGGGTGGCCGACGAATGGCAACAAGTCGTCGGATCAGGGCCTCGGCGGCTACGACCTCAGTATTGTCACCAAGGCGCTCAGCGCCAAGGAAGAGCACCGAAACCCGGGAGCCGTGACTTGACGAGCTATCTCCCTGCCGACGACCGCTACCGGTCTGTGCCTTATCGCCGTTGCGGGCGCAGCGGCCTGCTCCTGCCTGCCGTATCGCTCGGCTTGTGGCAAAACTTCGGCGACGACCGGCCCATCGATACCCAGCGTGCAATCTTGCGGCGGGCCTTCGACTTGGGTATCACCCATTTCGACCTGGCCAACAACTACGGGCCGCCCTACGGCAGCGCCGAGACCAACTTCGCCCGGATCTTCCACACCGACTTCCGCGACCACCGAGACGAACTGGTGATCTCCACCAAGGCGGGCTGGGACATGTGGCCGGGCCCCTACGGAGACCTCGGTTCCCGCAAGTACCTCCTAGCTAGCCTCGACCAGAGCTTGGCGCGCCTCGGCCTCGACTACGTCGACATCTTCTACCACCATCATTTCGACCCACAAACGCCCCTTGCGGAGACGATCGGGGCTCTCCACTCGGCCGTCACTTCTGGCAAAGCCCTCTATGTCGGCATCTCCTCCTACTCNNTACTCGATGCTCAACCGCTGGATCGAAAGCCGCCTTCTCGACGTCGTCGCCACCGAAGGCGTCGGGTGCATCGCCTTCTCCGTACTGGCGCAGGGCCTTCTCACCGACCGCTACCTCAACGGTGTCCCGCCAGGTTCCAGAGCCTCGCGAGACGGCTCACTTGGTCGTGAGATGCTCAACGATGCCAACCTAATCCGCATCCGGGCACTCAACGACGTCGCCCGGGCCCGAGGCCAGTCCCTTGCCCAGATGGCCATCGCATGGGCCTTGCGCGACCCTCGGATCACTTCCGTGTTGATCGGCGCCAGCAGCGTGGCCCAACTCGAGCAAAACATAGCTGCTCTCGACCACCTCGATTTCACTCCCGATGAGCTCGCCCACATTGACCGATACGCCGTCGAGGGAGGCATCGACTTGTGGCGCGCCCCGGCAACCGCGTAAGAAACAGCCTGGCGCGCCGGCGGCCACGCTTCACAGGCTAAGCCAGGAGGTCGCACAGCCAGGAAACGGGGCCCGGCCCGGCCAGGCCCCAGGCAAAGCTGGCCAGGCCGGCCAGACGGGACAGGTCGCCCCTGGCCGCGGCGAGCAGCCACATCCCTAAGCCGACCTGTATCCACACGGCGGCCGCGGGCGCCCCGACCGGGTGGTAGCTCCAGATCGCGGCCATGGCGTCGTCGAGGTGCTGGGCCCACCCGGGCGAGACGGCAGCAGGGGGCTGGATCACCTGCGGCGCCATCCCCAATGGCATCGAGGCCTGCCCCTGCAGGATGCCATCAAAGATCCAGATGATCCCAAAGGAAACCCTTAGTAGGCGCCGGCCCGCCGGCTCCCGATAAGCCGGAGTGCCCTGGATAGTCCCAGTGAAGCTGCCGTGCTGTGCCTGCTGGTTACGACCAATCAGCTTTGTTCTTCCAATATGGCGCGTGGACCTGACATGAACTTGCGCAACGTGAAGCGCAGCCTGGCCGCAGTAGCAGACAAAGTGGGTGTCAGTGAGGCGACCGTGAGCCGCGTCCTCAACGGGCGGCCGGGGGTCTCCGCCGCTACGCGTACGGCGGTGCTCACTGCCCTGGACGTGCTGGGCTACGAACGCCCCACCAAGCTCCGCGGCAAGCGCGCTCGTCTGGTGGGCCTTGTCCTGCCCGAGCTCAACAACCCCATTTTCCCGGCCTTAGCTGAGGTGGTCGGTGGTGCTCTGGCCCAGTTGCACTTCACGCCCGTGCTGTGCGCCAGCGGTCCCAATGGTCTGTCCGAGGCCGAGTACGTAACCATGCTGCTCGACCAGCACGCCACAGGGGTGATCTTTGCCGGGGGCAACTTCGCCGAAGCCGATTCCTCGCACGACCACTACCGTCTGCTGCACGAGCGCGCGGTGCCTGTCGTACTGGTCAATGCCTCGAGCGACGATCTGGACTTTCCCCAGGTCGCTACCGACGATGCTGTTGCTGCCGAGCAGGCGTTCGGTCATCTGCGGGCTCTTGGCCATCAGGAGATCGGCATGTGGTCCTCGGCCCCGAGGACCACATGCCCAGCCGGCTACGCCTGGCCTCATTCCTGGCAATGGCCCAGCGTGCTGGGGTAAAGGAGCAGGCAGGTCGAGTGGAGCACGTACCGTTCGCCCTGGAAGCGGGACACGCCGCAGGCGCCCGTTTGGTCGGGCGAGGGATCACCGCCATAATTTGCGCCAGCGACCCCTTGGCCCTGGGCGCCATCCGGGCTGTGCGGCGCCTTGGCTTGAGCGTACCCGAGGACATTTCCGTGGTCGGCTATGACGACTCCGCCCTAATGACGTGCACCGACCCTCCTCTCACGACCATACGCCAGCCCATAGACGCAATGGGCCGGGCCGCTGTCAAACTATTGTCCAGCCAGATCGACGGCACAATGGCCAGCGGAGAAAGCTTGCTCTTCGAGCCTGAGCTCGTCGTCAGAGGTTCGACTGCCCCTCCACGGAGACGCGCTTAACATGGTCCCGGTGATACTAGGTGGGGACAATTAGCCGACCGGAGCTTATCCGCGACGCAGCCATACGGCCGTGACCGGCGGGATAACCCGGCCGACGCCACCGTCCTTACCGCCGTTGACGGCCAAGTTGCTCCCATCGGGCGTGGGCGCCCGGCAGCGGCCCGCTGGCAAGCAGGATTTCGTCGTGCACGGGTAGCCCCACCGGTCGGGCCGAAAGGTTCACAAGTACGATGACATTGTCGCCGCGTGAATAGCGGAGTACGCCGTAAGAAAGTCGAAATTGAACGCGGAATGGAACTCGTCGTCGCGCAGGTACAACGCGAAGCGTTCACGGTCCGCAAGCCATACCTCACCGATCAGGGCCCGCTTGTCGGGGTAGCTGTCAGCGATCCGGCGCCAGCTCCGGTATATCGCATGGACCTCATCGCGGTCAACGAAGGGGTGCTGGCCGGGAGCGTAGCTCCCGGGCCTCGCTCCGATGTCCGATAATCCGGGGTCTTTTGCCACCAATGCTGCGGAGTCGACCCGGAAGCCGTCGACGCCCCGGTCGAACCAAAAACGCAGGACGGCCTCGAACTCCGCTCTTACGGCTGGGTCCTCCCAGTTGAAATCCGGTTGCTCGGGAGCGAACAGGTGGAGGTACCACTCCGCCAACAACCCGTCCGGCCCGGTTGTGCGGGTCCAGGCCGAGCCACCGAACTCCGACTGCCAGTCGTTCGGCGGGAGCTCACCCCGGGGGCCCCTCCTAGGCCGGAAGTAGAAGCGTCGGCGTTCAGCCGACCCTGGCGCTGAGGAAAGGGCTGACACGAACCAGGGATGTCGGTCAGAGCAATGGTTTGGGACGATGTCCAGTACCACCCGGATATCAAGAGCGTGGGCCTCGGCGATGAGCGACTCAGCATCGCTCAGAGATCCGAACTGGGGGTCGATCTGGCGGTAGTCGGCTACGTCGTAGCCCCCATCGGCCATGGGGGACAAGTACCACGGGTTGAACCAAATAGCGTCAACACCGAGGTCTGCCAGGTGTGACAGGCGCGACCGGCACCCGGCGAGGTCGCCGACGCCGTCGCCGTCGCCGTCAGCGAAGCTCCTCAGGTAAACCTGATAGATGGCTGCGCCGCTCCACCAGGGCGCACTTTGCGTTGCGGGCTTCTCGCTGGTGGCCAGGCCCTCCTGGCCCACCTTCCCCAGTCCGGCTGGTACCAGTCCAGCCGAATGGCACTCATCTCGATCGTGCTTATAACGACGTGGGCCAACATGGGTGGGACGGTGCTCATTTACCTTGCGGCCCTGCAGAACATCCCCGGGCACCTCTACGAGGCGGCCGAGCTAGACGGCGCCAACTTGTGGCAGCGTTTCCGCTACGTGACGGTTTCGCAGACCCGCTTTGTGCTGCTTATGTTGATGCTCTTCCAGATCATCGCTACGATGCAGGAGTTCAACGAGGTGAACGTCATCACCGGAGGTGGTCCCGGTAATTCCACGATCACTGTCCTGTACCTCATCTACAAGTACTTTGACCAATATTATAACTACGGTGGAGCGTGCCTTCTCAGCGCGATGCTCGTCGTCTTCTTGGGCATATTCTCGGGGGTTTTTTTGACGTTGACCCGCAGGCATGGCTAACGGCATGGTCACAACAATTGCAGCCCGGACAGCCCGGCACCAGCGAGCGCGCTCTAGACGAGTGCAATTGGCGTCGGCGCGGGGGCTCATTTCACCGACGGTGTTGTCGAGCCGCCGAGGGAAGAGGATCTACTGGGTCGTCTTCAGCGTAGTCGCCGTTGTCTGTGCGGCAGTCTTTTTGTTCCCGATGTTCTGGGCAGTCACTGGCGCACTGCGTTCGACGACCGACCTCGATAGTCCCACTGTGAGCTTCTTACCCCACGAGTGGCTGTTCAGCAACTATTCAAACGCGTGGTCGCAGCTCGACCTGTTGCAGTATTTCAAGAACACGGTCATCCAGGCTGGCGGCGCGTGGGTATTGGAGATCGTGCTGCTCACGTTGGCCGCCTTCGCGCTGTCGAAGCTGCGGCCACGCTTCGGTGGCGTCATCTTGGGAGGGTTCCTGGTCAGCATGTTCATCCCCGGCCAAGCGATCGTGGTGTCCACGTACCTGGTGGCAAAGGATCTTCCGTTCATTCACACGAACCTGCTGGACAACCCTCTCGCCATCTGGTTGCCGGCCGTGACCAGCGCCTTCAACCTCTTCATCCTCAAACGGTTCTTTGACCAGTTGTCTGACGAGCTGATGGAGGCGGCGGAAATAGACGGTGCCGGCGTCGCTCGAAAACTGTGGAGCATTGTCATCCCTATGGCCCGTCCGGTCCTGGCCGTCGTTTCGATCTTCGCCTTCGTGGCTGTATGGCAGTCCTACCTGTGGCCGTTGATGGTGTTCACAGACCCCAACAAGTACCCGCTCAGCGTGGCGGTGACGCAGATCTCCTATAGCGCACCCTTGAACTGGGCGCTGGCGGCTGATGTCTTAGCCAGTATCCCGCTATTGGTGATGTTCGTTCTGTTCCAACGCAACATCATCGGCGGCCTCTCGGGTGCCACCACCGGTTAACGGGCAATGCGGTGGCGGGCTCAGAAAACTCGAACTACGGGGGTGTTCTCGGGCTTAGTTTGCTCAGACGTTGCTTCCAGTTTCCTTGGTCGTCAGGACGATTTTATTTACACCATGACCTTAAGTGGTACCGACGAGAGACAGCTCGTCAACTGTGGCCCGGGGGAGTGCTACCAGGTCGAGGCCTACTGTCCTTTGGACGGCGGGTTTTCGCCCATCGCTTCTCCGCTCGCGCTCCGTGCCTCACTTCTCACGTCGCGCCGCGGGCGAGTCGCTGGGGCTCCTAGGAGGAGCGCAGCCACGGCCACCAGACCGCCGAGGAGGGCCGTCGGACGAGGCCCGTACCCGTTGAGCACGATGCCACCGGCGAGGGAACCCCCGGCGATGCCCGCATTGAACGAAGCGGAGGCCCATGCGGAGGCGATCTCCGTGCTGGCCGGGGCCACCTCGAGTATGCGGTTTTGGTTGCTGACGTCGTAAGCGCCGAGAGCGACGCAGGCGGCCGCGATCAACACTATGGCCGCTGGCAGCACTCGGCCGGCAAAGTAGAGGCCGATAAGGGCCGGCGCCAGCACAGCCACGGGGACGAGCGGAGCGATGTCGGGTCGTCGGCGGGACACCACAGATCCCGCGAAGACCCCTGTTAGCGTGGCTGCCCCGGTGACGAGGAGTACGGCGGCCACGTCGTGGAGGGCGAGGCCACCGACCTTTGTGAGGAACGGGCTCACGTATGTGTACATGCAAAAGAACCCGCCAACAGCCAAGGCGGTCGTCACGATGGCGAGGCGGTAGCGGCGCCCGTCAGGCGCCGACCCAGTCCCCGCGTGCGTCTCGGCGGGATCGTAGCTGGGCAGGGCTAGCGCGATGGGGGCGGACACGACGGCGGCCAGCACAGCGACTCCCAGGAACGCGGCGCGCCAGCCGGCCAACTGACCGAGCCACGTGCCGGCGGGGACACCGAGGACGACTGCTAGTGTCGCTCCGCCGAGGACCCAGCCCACGGCGCGCCCCGTCATCCCTGCCGGGAACAAGCTGGCGGCCGTCGGGATCACTAGCGACCAGAACACGGCTTGTCCGAGCGCGGTCACGACCCGCACGGCCATGAGCCAGCCGTAGCCCGGGGCGGCAGCGGCGGCGAGCGAGGTGGCCACGAGGGCAGCCATGAGGACGCACATCGTGGTCTTCCTCGGCAGGCCCTTGGTCAGGTGAGTGAGGGGGGCAGAGAGCGCGACATTGATGGCTGCGTAAACGGTCACGAGCCGGCCGGTGGCAACCAGCGACGAGTGGAGGCCGTGCGAGATGGGCTGGAGGAGGCCGACGGGGAGGCTCTCGGTCGTCACGTAGGCGAACGCAGCCGCGCTCAGGGCACAAAGGGCTGCCATGGCAGCCACGGGGTCGCGCCGGTGCAGGACGGCGGCCGGCGCGCCTGGAGCGTCTACACGATCCTCAGAACTTCCATCGGGGCCTACCTCATGGGCCCCGTCGCCTTTGGGCGTTTCAGTGGAGCACACGGGGCCCTCCAAGGTCGACGGTCGCGGGGATGCCGATTGTCGCCGCGGCTGCGAGCACAGGGAGCGGGCGTCTGGTCCCGACGCCACCTTCACACTTATTAGGGAAGATCTCCACCGAGAAATGCGGGATGACCCGGGACAGCGCGGCCGGTATGGCTCGGTCTCTAGGTTTGTAGAAGTGCCTGCCGTTGCCTTGGCACTGGGAAGTCCAAAACTGGTGGCGCATGACTACGATGTTCACTCTATAGAACTTGATGAAGAACGGCCGAAGGCGAAGCCGGCTAGGAACTTGAGCGCCACGTCCTCCTTGCGCTGACGTTTGGCGAAGTCGATCGCCGGGACGGGCGGATAGGTGGCGACCGGTACAGGCCAGCAACGAAGCTCTGGCTGATCGGTTCCAGCAACGCCGAGGACGCGAACCGGTCGATGCAGTTCACCTCCAGAGTTAAGTGCCCAGCGAGGCCGCTTCGGGCGGTTCAAGTAGGAGTTGAGGTACTCGGGCGTGCTTGTCTGGAAGCAGGCGAGCTGGGCCATGGAGGGCACGCTCTGCTTTGTAGAAGGCGGCACTGAACACACGCTTCGCGCCGGCGACTGCCTCCAGCTCGGGGCGCCTACCGACTGCGAGTACGTGAACCCCGGCGATCAGCCCTGCCGCTACCTCGTCGTAGTCACCCCGAGGACCGCATAGATCAGCCCTACCTGGCGCGGTCTCCCAAACCTTGTACGAGACAGCTACGAGAGACAGAGGCAGGGCAGCGCATCCCCACCAGGCCCCACCGCCAGCACCGCTCGCCTACCGAACGCTCGTCCAGAACGCCCGCGCCAACGGCCGGTCTCCATGACTACGCGCGTCCGCCCGTCTGTCCGAAGTTGCTGCCGCCAAAGATTAGGTGCCGACGCCCGGACGGCGGGGCCACATCGCGCTGTACGGTTAACTTGACACGACTGACGCCCCGACGTGTTGAGCCAGCATGTCTTGGCTGGGGGCGGTACTCCGGACCCTGGTAGCGACGTTCGCCGCGCTGGAGGTAGGAGAGTGCCATGGTCCCTCTCGGTTCTTCGTACTTCACCGTCCCGGGCCGCGCCACGGCGCCAGGGGCGGGCGCTGAGCCAGGCCCCACCGTCGTCTGGCTTACCGGGGAGCACGACATCTCAACTGATGGCGCCCTGTCCCAGGTACTGGCACGGGCCATGGCCCTGGGCGCCACCGCGCTCGTCATCGACCTGAGCGAGCTCGGGTTCATAGGCGCGTCCACGCTGGGGACCATCGTCGGGGCCCGAGAGGTCCTCCGGCGCCGCTCAGGGACCTTGACGGTGCGCTGCGCCCCGCCCTTGGCCCGGCGCATCATCGACATTTGCGGGTTGAACGACCTCCTCGGCGCCGAAGAAGCGGGCAAGCTGGCTGGGCGCGTCCGCCAGACGGGCGCCCACAGGGCCCTGGCCCCGAGCACCGAGGGGCTGGCACAGAGCGCATGACCAAGGCGGACGTGGGTAGGAAGGCGTGAGTGGGCGCGGGCGGTGAACGCCGAGCACGGCTGCTGCGCCTGCTGGTCGGGGACGGGGACGGCGCGTTCGGGACCAAGCGGCTGTGCCAGGTTTGTGCCGAGGCCACGGCCATGAGCGGGGCCGGGGTCATGCTGATGGCGGACGACAGCCCCCGAGGCTCGCTGTGCAGCACCAACGAGATGAGCGAGCTCATCGAGCAGTTGCAGTTCTCCTTGGGCGAGGGGCCGTGCATAGACGCCTACCACCAGGACTGGCCCGTCCTTGAGCCGGACCTGGTGGGCCCGGGCACACCCCGGTGGCTGGCCTTTAGGGCACCGGCCATCGAGGCGGGGGTGCGGGCCGTGTTCGGCTTCCCCCTCCAGGTGGGAGCGGTCCGCCTCGGCGCCCTCAACCTGTGCCGTGACCGCCCCGGGCCGCTCAGCGATGACCAGCACGCCGACGCGCTGGTCATGGCCGACATCACCGCCCAGGCCATCTTGGTCCTACAGGCCGACGCACCCCCGGGCCAGCTGGCCGGCGCACTAAGCGCGGGCGCCGACTTCCACTACGTCGTGCACCAGGCGTCCGGCATGGTCGCCGTCCAGCTCGAGCTCGGCGTGCGCGAGGCGCTTGTCCGGCTACGGGCGTACGCTTTCGGCCACGACCGCCCCCTAGCCGAGGTGGCCAGGGACGTAGTTGGCCGGACGCTGCGCTTCGACGCCGCCAGTGGCCAAGCTGACCATCGACCATGAGATCGGACGTCCCGACCAACGGGGTGCCAGCCGCCGGGTAGCGACCGGCGTACGGCTCGGCGATGAGGACCTGAGCTTGCGGGCGTCGCGATTAGCGCTCTGAGCCTCCGTCGCCG
>PMWT01000216.1 GCA_003166025.1 Acidimicrobiaceae bacterium
ACCAAGCCCCCCACCACCACGACGACCACAAGGCCGACGACGACCTCGACCACCAAGGCGCCGGTCACGACGACCACCAAGCCGCCCGTCACGACGTCGACCACCAGGTACGCTCCGCCTCCCACGACAG
Organism: Acidimicrobiaceae bacterium; assembly: GCA_003166025.1. Taxonomy (GTDB): domain Bacteria; phylum Actinomycetota; class Acidimicrobiia; order Acidimicrobiales; family Palsa-688; genus Fen-671. Next base: position 131 of record PMWT01000216.1, read on the forward strand.
CGGCGGCCCCCTCACCGCCACCGGCGTCCACGGCCCCTACGACGGCCGTCCCGGTCACCGTCCCGTCCTCGCCGCCGACGACCGTGGCGCCGACGACGGTCCCGTCAACGACGGCTCCGACCGCATCCGGTACCTCGACAACGACGTCGCCGACCGGCCCGCCCACCACGGCGACGCCTACTACTCGGCCCGCACGGCGAGGGCACACGGGCCCGACGACGACGACGCCTCGCACCACCTCGCCGCCGACCACCTTGGCGACAACACCCACCTCTGCGAGGACGCCGAGCACCACTGTGCCCACGACGAAGACGACCGGCACGGTACCCCCGTCCACGACGGCGCCCACGACGACGGCNNACGGCGACGGCGCGCACGGCGACCACGACCACCACGACTGCGACCACGACGACTGCGACCACGACGACGGTGACCACGCGACCGGCCGGCACAGCCCCGACCACGACCAGACCGCCCTCGGTTCGGGCACCCCGGACCACGCCGTCCACCACGGTGCCTCCGCCCGGCGCTCAGCCTCCAGGCGGGGTGCCGTCAACGCCCACGCCGCCGACCCCGACGCCGCTGGGCGTGCCGTCCACGACCGTCCCGGCCGTGACGCCTCCCACCACCGTGCCCTCGTCCCCGTCCACAACCACGCCCCACCGGGGCCGATCGAAGAAGTCCGTAACCCCGCCCAAGCCGCCAGTCCGGGCACAGCCTCCCGGGGGCAACGCGGCGGCAACGGCCGGTACGAAACCGGCTCTCAGCCCCGGGCCGGCGCCCACCGGGAGCGGGGTGTCATCGGCGGTCGCCCCGGCCGGGGCCAGCCCCTCCCTGGAACTTCCCCCGCAGCCCAAGTTCACCATCCCCCCGGGCCCGATGCTGGCCCCCCCGCTGGTGCCGCTGGGCGAGAGCCTCGCCGGCGGCGCGCATGTGATCTCGGCCACACCGTTGTGGACCGGGGGTTCGCTCCAGGCCCGGACAACCGTGAACGTGCCGCTCGCCCTCGCCGGGCTGGTCCTGGCATTCGCGTTGACCCAGTGGTTGATCGACCGGCGTGACCCCAAGTTCGTAGAGGCACCGAGCCGAAAGGACGACGACTCGATTGGCTTCGAATGAGGCTCAGTTGCGCCCACAGAGCACCAGGGAGCCCCATGGCCCCCCACTGAACGAAGGCGGCGCCGGCGCCACCTGGCCCGGGCGCCCGCGCCTGGCCAGTGCTGAGCACACGAGCCTGGAACAGCGTCTCGGTGCTTTGCAGCTCGTCAGATTGGCGATCGTGTTGCTGGTCTTGGCGGCAGCCTGGGTGGCACCCGGGCAATTGGGCATGACGATAGGCCAGGTCCTCTGGCGCAGCCTGGCTTACCTCGCCGTGTGCCTGGGCGGCCAGGTGGCGGACATGGGGTGGCAGCGCGGTCGCCGAGGCTCCGGCCGCGTACGCTCGGGGGCCCCGTTCCAGCAGATGCTGTTGCCCGTCGACCCCGTCTATCTCACCGTGCTGGCCCTGCCCTCCGGCGGGGCGCAGAGCGACTTCATCCTCCTGTTCACAGTGCAACTCATCTCGGTGACCCTGCTGGCCAGCCCGCGCGCCGGGATACGCCTGGCGTTGTGGGACTCCGTCCTGCTGCTGTCNNTGGGCCGTCGCCCTCACCACGGCCTCGTTCTCGGCTCTCAGCGAACTGGAACTGCGGCGCTCCAAGGCTCATCTGGACGCCCTCAGCACCATGGCCGCGCAAATGGAGGAGGCCATGGAATCGGGCTGCGAGCCGCAGGAGATCGCGGCCATCCTGCTGAAGGGGGTCCTCTACCCGTTCGCCTTCAAACAGGTTGCCGTTATATGGGAAAGGAAGGGCCAGGTCCTGGCGGCACGCTTTGTCAGCGGGGCCGCCGACGTCATTGAGATCGAGCCTGGTCCAGGCGAGGACGGCCCTCTCAAGGGCGCCATTGCCGCCCGGGCCTTGCACGGCCACCAGCCTTTACTGGTGCGCGACCTGGCCCGCGACGACGGGCCGTCCCTGCAGTCCCTGGTGCCCGGGGCCACCAACATCGTCGTCGTCCCTCTTAAGGCGGGCCGAGAGGGTCAGGGGCTCCTGCTGGCCGAGTCCGGGCCGCCTCCCAACCGGCGTATGAGCCGGCGCTCGCTGGACATGGTGACCCGTTTCGCCGCCCACGCCGCCCTGGCCCTGCGCAACGCCGATTTGAGGGCGGAGATCGCCCGGTTGGCTGCCTCCGACCCCCTCACGGGCCTAGCCAACCGGCGGGCGCTCACCACCGCCCTGACCCGGGAGGTGGCCCGCTCGGTGCGGACCAAGGAACCACTTTCCCTGGCGATTATGGACATCGATTTCTTCAAGAAGATCAACGATACTTACGGTCACATGGCCGGTGACGACGTGCTGCGGGCGGTGGCCGACGTCATGGCCGCCACGGTCCGCGACGTCGACGTGGTGGCCCGTTACGGTGGTGAAGAATTCGCCATAGTGCTGCCCAATTGCCCGAGCGAAGGCGC
>PMWT01000071.1 GCA_003166025.1 Acidimicrobiaceae bacterium
GCCGTTGCCGTAGGCGACCGAGGACCAGTCGGCGCCAGATATGGTGGCCGCGCTCCAGGTGGTGCCGTTGGTGGAATAGGCGGCGGCGCCGTCGTTGGCCACGGCCACGAAGGTGCCGTTGCCGTAGGCGACCGAGGACCAGCCGTCGCCAGTGGGCATGCTGGTGGCCACCGACGGGGTGGAGCTGAACTGGAGTGTGTAGGGCCCGCTGGCCCCCGTGACGGTGAGGCCGGAGAACGTGGCCACCCCGGAGCTGAGGGTGGCCGTGGCCCCCTGGCTCACTACCCCGTTACCGCTGGCCACGCTGGCCGTAACCGTACCGGTGGCCCCGGTGATGACGGTGCCAGAAGAATCTTCCACTTTCACCACCGGCTGGGTGGCCAGGGCGGTGCCGTTGGTGGCCGAGGCGCTGGGCTGGGTGGTGACGGCCAGCTGGCCCATCATGCCCGTGCCCTCCGAGATCGAAGCCGTGGCCGTTACCGCGGTGGCATCGGCCGAGGTGCGCACCGAGTAGGCGTTGGGGTACCCGCCCCCCGTGGACGGGTTGGTGATGCCGGCGATAGCGACCGTGCCCGCCGTGGCGCTGGCCAGCGCGCACGAGGCACCGGCCAGGGTGACGGTGACAACTGTGCCGGCCGTCGACCCCGTGGCCGTGCACGAGCTGAACCCGCCCGCGGTACTGACGCTGGGCGTGGCCGGGATGCTAAAGCCGGCCGGGAAACTGGCCGTGACCGTCGCGCCGGTGGCCAGCGACCCGCTGGCCGAAGTGGTGAAGGCCACTGTCCAGGTCGTGCCCGTCGCCCCCGCCACCTGGCTGGAGCCGGTGAAGGCCACCGAGCTGACCGCAGTGGAGGCCGAAGCCGTGCCCACGACGGCGGCCAGGCCGGCAAAGGCGAAGACCAGGGCCACGGCGCCCCGGGCCGCTATTGCCCAGAAGGCGGGCGCATGACGCCGGGCGCCACCGAGGCGCGTCTGTCCCTCCGGGGTACCAGCGCCGGACGGGGCGGGCGGTACAGGGGTCCCACGCCCTTCGGGCGTCGATGGTGAGCGGCGCTGACCAGGTCCTTTACGCATCGTGTACTTCTCTTTCGACATAGGTTGGGTGGGATACGGCACTGTCCCACCGGAACCCCCACAGGGGTTGCCGTGTCGTTTTCGACCCAGCCGTCGCGGCTTGACAGGGTACAAAGACCCTAAAACCACGTTCCGTGTGAAATATGAGCGCTCTAGGTGTCGATCACCTTATGGTCGGGCACTGGCGGCTTGGTGGTCCGAACGGGGACTGGGCTTGTGCGGGGACCTGGTCGGCGGCCGAGATGGCGCTCGTCCCGCTCAGGGTGGTGACGGTGCCGTCGAGCGTGCCGCTCCCCCGGCCGGTGAGACGACTGTTATCGAAGTCGCCGAGCCGACGGTGAAGCTGGTGGCGGGCGTCGAGCCGAAGTCGACCGCACTGGCCCCGGTGAAGCCGGTGCCGGTGATGATGACCGACGGGCCACCGGCCAGCGGGCCGGCGACCGGGCTGACGCCGCTGACCGTGGGCGCTGCCTCATAGGTGAACTGGTCGGCGACGCTGGTGGCGCTGGTGCCCACCGGGGTGCTGGCGGTGACGTCGACGGTGCCGGCGCCCTCAGGCGGGGACGTGGCCGTAACCGAGGTGGCCGAGTTGAACATGACGTCGGTGGCGGCCCGAGAGCCGAAGCTGACATCGCTCAGGTCGGTGAGATCGGTGCCCGTTATGGTCACCGAGGTGCCCCCAGGTCCTCCCAGCCCGTTGCCGTGCAGCCCGCTTTTCTCATCGCGAGCCGGCGACCACGCGCTTGGCCATTTCCACCAGTTCCGAGGCCGCGCGGCCCGCTCTTTTCACCTCGGCTAATGACGACGGCAAGTACGTGTAGCCAGCCTTCGTCTTCATACTCAGACGCGTTTCCAAGCGGTGCGCAGAGGCGGTCTCCCGAGCCTTTTTCAGCAGGCCCACGGCTTCGGCGTGGTTGTCCCCTCGTGAGTAAGCACCGAGCCGTGTACAGCAGATAACGTCGGCCGCTGCGATGCCAGCATGGACGCAAAGGGTTACGTATGCGTCCGCTAGCACCTTGCGCATCGATGCCGAAAGGGTTGGCAACTGCTGCACGAACAGTGAGCAATAGTGCGCATTAGCCAAGACTAGACCGGTGCCCCAGGGAGTTATCGTCCCAGCCTCCTGGCAAAGTGGTTGGCGGTGCTGGCACAGCTATTTCCTAAGAAGATTGAGGGACCAAGGGGCGAGGGCTCAACTCACGCGACCGAGGCGGTGCCGGAGCAGTGAGCCATCGGGGCAAGCGCCTAAGACAAGTCCCCGGGCCGTTCGTCGTCGCCCCACCTGCTGGGGCACGGGTACGTACCCGGCTGGGCGTCAATGGTACCGACGAGGTTGTGCTCCAAGCCCTGGGCGCCCACCTGGGCCATCTGGCGTCGGTTGACCTGGCCCGCCGGGTAGCCGAGGGGTCATTGGACGCAAAAGGCAAGGCCAAGTCGCGCCAGGCCCGCAAGCAGGCGTTGACAGGGGCGTCGTCATCAAGGTGGGCGGGGGCTATCACCAGGGCCAGCGAGGACGCCCACGGCCTGGCCAAACGGGACCTGCAAGCCCAACGGGTGTCACCGCGGGCGAGGACCGACAAGATCGCTTCGCGGGTGGCCCTTGGCCCCGGGGAGGCATAGGGCCGAGTTGTCGGGTACTCCTGCGCTTCGGAACGCTGGCAGGAACAACGCCGGGCTCAGGTCTCCTGCGTTCTCGCCTGGCCGACGTCGAGGGACAACTGGGCTCCGGTGCCCTGTCAATCTGCCGGGGTGGTAAGCGCCGGGCGAGGAACCGTGACATTGCTGGTGATGGTCCATGTGAAGCTGGCCGAGCCGGCGAAGCCGGCTTCGTCGGTGGCAGGTTGCGCTCCGTCCACCGGCCCGTAGTTACCGAGCACCCGGTCAAAGCATTTGTGCAGGTCAAGACCGGTGTCGGGAGACGACACGAAACTCTGCTGCACTCCCCTTGTGGTGGAAGGTCCCCCGTCACAGCTCCGCTGCTACCAGTTAGCACACCCGGAGTCGATCGCTACGGAGTCTACAGATCGTCTACAATGATGGCATGGCTGCTGAGGAGACAACGACCGTGAGGGTACGTCGACCGGACTCCGAGCGCTTGCAAAGACTGGCCAAGGGGCGGCAGTCCACCGTTGTGGAGGTGCTGCACGAGGCGATCGACGCTCTCGAGCGCCAGGACTTCCTCCGCCGCCTGAGCGACGATTACCGGGGCCTACGTGAAGACCCGGGACGGTGGAGCCAGCTCGAAGCCGAAGTCCGCGATTGGGACACGCTGGGTTGATCTGGCGAGGCGGCCTCTACGAAGTCCAGTTCGGCAAGCCAATAGGCCGCGAAGCCGGTTATTGGCGTCCAGCGGTAGTCGTCTCGGCCGACATAGTCAACCAGGGCCCAGGCCACCTAGTGATGGTGGTACCCATCACTACTGTTGGCTATGGCCTCAGAAGCCACATCGAGCTCGACGCCAGCACGAGCGGGCTAGAGCACGACTCCTATGCCCGTTGCGACCAGCTCCGAGCCGTTTCGTTTGAGCGGCTTGGTAAGAAACTGGGTTACGTGCCGATCGACAAGATGCACACCATCGCCCAAGCTCTTCGCTTCCTGCTCGACCTCTGACAAACACGAGTTGGTCGAAAGCGTGTTCCAGCCTTGTGGCGGCGGGCCGATGCGACTNNGCGACTTGGCGCTGTGTGGCGGCCGTGCCGAGCCTGGTGCGGAGCGTGGAAACGACCCACGGTAGCGGCGCCGACGAGGTTGCGAGGCCTTCACGGACACGCAACTCGGCTCGTCGCACGAGATTGTTGACGTGACGACGAGGGACGCTCTCCTCTATAGCCAGCTTTTCGAAGGTCCGGCCGTCAGGGCGCAGCCTCTGGCCCGCCACCGCTGCGCTGCTCCAACAAACCACCGCTGCGCTGCTCCAACAATCGGGATGGCAGCTTCTATACGGCGGCACCCCGACTAAAACTAGGAGGAACGCCATGGCGTCAGGACCCGCTGCCGAAGAAGGTGGCATCGCCGAAGCTGAAGACGCCGCCGTCGTTGGCCACCAGCCAGCAGCCCTTGCCGTCCGGCGTGGCGACCATGGCCACGATCGGGTCGGCGCTTCGATTGCCAGAACGCCCCCAAACAACGGGGGACTTTCGTGCTCAGCTCCAAAGAACAACGTCGCTCGGCAGTTAATTGACCGACCAGACCGGCCTCGGCGGCGGCGGCCAAAAGCCGTTCTGGCAATCAGGCCGCTATAGCTTCGGGGTCAACACTTCGTGCGGTTGGACCTTGACCGTCGAGAGCATCCCGCTCCCCGCGGGTAAGTACCCGGGACGACAACGCCCGTCTGCCTCATAGGCGACCGGATCGTCCGGTCGATCGGCGCTCCCTGCCCGGGAACGGGCCGCGAC
>PMWT01000190.1 GCA_003166025.1 Acidimicrobiaceae bacterium
TATTGATCACCAACGCGCACTATGGCTCACTGCTCGGGGAGCAGTTGCGAACCCCTACGCTGGCACCGTGCCGGGTGCGTTCGATGTAAGCCGTGAAGAGCTGGCCGGCCTCTTGGCCGGGGAACCACGCTTCCGCACCGATCAGGTTTGGCGCGGCATCTGGGAACGGGGCGACCTGCCCCGGGACATGACCGACCTGCCCAAAAGCCTGCGGGAGCGGCTCGGGACGGTGCTGGTCCCCGCCCTCGAAGAGGTCTCCCGCTCGACCTCGTCTGACCGGCGGACCACGAAGTGGCTGTGGCGCCTGGCCGACGACGCCCGGGTCGAGACGGTCCTCATGCTCTACCCGGAGCGGGCCACCGCCTGCATCTCCAGCCAGGCGGGCTGCGCCATGGCGTGCAGCTTCTGCGCCACCGGCCAAGCCGGCTTCACCCGCCAGCTGTCGGTGGGCGAGATCGTCGAACAGGTGGCCAGGGCCAGACAGGAGGCTCTGCCCCGCCGCCTTTCCAACGTGGTCTTCATGGGCATGGGCGAACCCTTGGCCAACTACGACCGGATGTGGGCGGCCGTCGAGCTCATCCACTCCAACCTCGGCATTTCCGCCCGCCACATCACCGTCTCGACCGTGGGGGTCGTCCCGGGTATCCGGCGGTTGGCCGCCGAAGCCCTGCCCGTCAACCTGGCCGTCTCGCTGCACGCGGCGCGCGACGAGCTCCGCAGCCGCATCGTCCCCCTCAACCGCCGCTACCCCCTGTCGGTACTGATGGGTGCCTGCGCGGAGTACCTGACGGCCAAAAACCGGCGGCTGTCGTTTGAATGGGCGCTCATCGCCGGGGTCAACGACACGGCCCAGGACGCCGCCGAACTGGCCGAGCTCGCCTTGCCGTTGCGGGCGCACGTCAACCTCATACCGCTCAACCCGACCCCGGGTTACGCCGGCCGGGGCACGCCCGCGGCCGGGGCCGCTTGGTTTGGAGCCGAGCTGGCGGCCCGGGGGGTCAAGGCCACGGTCCGGGCCAACCGGGGCACCGACATCGACGCCGCCTGCGGGCAACTGGCGGCGGGCCAGGTCCCCGCGGCAGCACGCCCCCGCCGGGCCCCGGCGGCTGCCGGCGCTGTCGGAGTGGCACACTGAAGCTGATGGCTAATACCCGATGGATCGACCAGAGCCAGCCGCAGACGCTTTACATGGCCACCATCCTGCTCTACATAAACGCGGGGTTCTGGCTGCTCGACGTGCTGCTCGGCGCTGGGATCCTCGGAGTGTTCGCCATTGCCGCCATTTTCGCCGGCCTCGGCATAGCCAATGAGAAGAAGGCCGGGTACTGGGGCGGGGTGGTGGTGGCCGGGCTCGACGTCCTGTGGCTACTGGACCTGTTCCGCAGCGCCCCGTCGTCGATCAGCATCGTCATCAACCTGGTCTTCGCCGCCGTCCTTCTCGCCCTCCTGCTCCACCCCATGAGCCGCAGCTACCAGCGCATCTGGTTCAAAAAACTAAGCCGGAGACGCTAGGCACGCGACAATTTCTCCGCATTGGGCCCCTTGGCCAGAGTGGGCGGCCAGGACGGCCAAGGCCTCGGTGAGCGACGTCTTCTGGCTGTCGGAAAGCCCGGAGAGCAGCTGGCATTCCTGCGCGCCAAGCTGGTCGCCGGTCCGCTCTAAGACGTCCTCCCCCGCCGGTGTCAGTACGATGCGCCGGGCACGGCGGTCGCTGGGGTCGGCTTGGCGCTCGACGAAGCCGGCTTCTTCGAGGCGGTCAATGACATGGGTCATCACTGTCTTGTCGATCGAGAGGCGCCGGCCCAGCTCCAGCTGGGACCCGGGGCACTGGCTCCGGACCGCTTCCAAGACCATGTAGCCGCGCACCCCGAACGGTATGCCGGCCGCCACCTTTTCGGCCACCGACATGTACGACCGCAGCGCTCCGCCCAGGAGCCAGCCCAGGCTGGCGGGCGGCCGACCGGAGGCTGTCATCGGCGACCAGTCTAGGCGTTCAGGCGGCGGAGTGATCTTCTCCCCCAATCGTCTTTAGGACAGAAGATCTGTTAGAGTGACGATCTAGGAGACAGAGGGCCCCGAGAAGCTTGGCCCGGAACGGAAGGACGAACTAGTTATGCGGCTTTTCCATCTCGACAGCAGCTTGCGCACGGACGGTTCGGTGAGCCGGGACCTGGCTGGATGTTTCCAGGACGCATGGCTGAAAGGTCACCCGGGCGCCGACGTCACGTACCGCGACCTGGCCACCGACCAGGTCCCCCACCTGGCCCACGCAACTCAGATGGCTGCCCTCACCCCCAAAGACTTGCGCACCGCTGACCAGAACGCCGCCATCGCCCTAAGCGAAGAGCTCGCCCGGGAGCTACTGGACGCCGACGTCTACCTTTTTTCTTCGCCCATCTACAACTGGGGCGTCCCGTCGCAGCTGAAGGCTTGGTTCGACCATGTAGCCCTCGACCGCTCGTTGTTCGGAGAGGCTCCGGCCCTGGCCGGCCGCCCCGCCGTCCTCGTCATGGCCAAGGGTGGGGCCTACGGGCCCGGTACCCCCCGGGAAGGCTGGGACTACGCCGAGCCGTGGCTGCGGCGCATGCTGGGCGAGGTTATGAGGCTCGACCTCGAGGTGATAGCGGCGGAACTCACCCTCGCCGGCGTCAACCCCGCCCTCAACCATCTCCAGGACGTGGCCGACGCATCGCTGGCGGCCGCCCGTGCCGCCGTCGTCGCCCGGGCCGAAGGGCTGGGCGGCCGGGTCGCCGCCTGACGGCCAGATCCGGCCGGCAGATCTGGCCGGCAGATCTGGCCGTCAGATCTGGCCGCCAGATCCGGCCGCCGGGTAAGGCCGCCGAGTCAGGGCTCCCGGTCAATCGTCGGGCAGCAGCGCGTCCACGAACTCTCGGGCGTCAAAGGTCACCAGGTCTTCGGGCCCTTCGCCCAGGCCGACGAGCTTGATGGGCACACCGAGCTCGCTGGCAATGGCCACGGCGATACCGCCTTTGGCGGTGCCGTCGAGCTTCGTGAGCACTATGCCCGTGACCCCTACCGCCTCGGTGAACTGACGGGCCTGCACCAGGCCGTTCTGGCCGGTGGTGGCGTCTATCACGAGCAGGACCTCGGTCACCGACCCGGGCGGGCGGTCGGCCACACGACGTATCTTTTTCAGCTCTTCCATCAGGTTGACCTTGGTGTGCAGCCGGCCCGCAGTGTCGGCCAGCACGAGGGGGATGCCCCGGGCGCCGGCGTGTTGGACGGCATCGAAGACGACAGCGCCGGGGTCCCCGCCCTCGCTACCGCGGATGAAGCCGGCGCCCACCCGTTCTGCCCATAACTGCAGCTGGTCGGCTGCCGCAGCCCGGAACGTGTCGCCGGCGGCCACGACCACGCGGCGACCTTCCTCGGTCTCGCGCATCGCCACCTTGCCGATCGTGGTGGTCTTGCCGACGCCGTTGACGCCCACAAAGAGCCAAACGGTGGCCAGGTCAGGACCGGCCCGGTGCAGTTCGCGGTCCCCCTCCAGGCGGTTCACCAGCTCCTCTTTCAGGGCCGAGACCACTTGCTCGGGACTGCTCAGGCCCTCGGTCCGGGCTCTCTGCTGGAGGTCCTGGAGGAGCGCTTCGGTTGTGAGAATGCCGACGTCGGCCAGGACGAGTGCCTCTTCCAGCTCGTCCCAAGCCTCCCGGTCGAGCTTGCTCCGGCCCCGTAGCCCGGCCAGCTGACTGGCCAGCAGCGACCGGGCCTTGCCCAACCGGTCCCGGAACCGGGGCTTCTCCAGGACCTCGGGCTCGGGCGGCGCTACCGGTACCGGTACCGGTACCGGGGCCAGCGTCTCCGGCTGACCCCCACCTTCGTATTTGAGGTCGGCCGGCGGCGCCGCGGCCGTGGACGGTCCCGCCTCCGCGGGCTCAGCGGACGGCTCCGGGCGGGGAGGCGCGGGGCGGGCAGGCGGGCGCGCCGGGGACGGTCGCAGGGCCGGCGGGGCCGGGCGCCCCCCCGGCAGGGCGCGGCGCTCGCGGCGGTGGGAGACCACGGTGTAACCGCCGTAGCCGGTGAGGGCGACGAACACGGCGCAGGCGACGACGATCAGGGTGAGCAACATGACCGGTCGAGACTACCGGGGGCGCCCGGGACGGGCACGCTGACTGAGGCGGGGCCATTTCCTGAGCCCTGGCTTGCGAGGGGACGGCGAGCGACATGAGAGTGCGGCTTCGGGCGGTGCGCCGCCATGGCCGCTACCTTCGGTCTGGTGAGATCGGCTGCCCGTTGACCCTGGTGAGACCTGTCCGGTGAGATCGGCGCTCGGGTGAGAGCGAGGCGGGGGGACGTCATCGGCCTGGCCTGGGTCGTCCTGTGCGTGGGTTGCTACCTGGCACCGGCCCTGAAGGACGGGCCGTCCTTCGGCCCCGCCGACATAGGCGCCCAGCTCTCCTATCTCACGTACGTGCCCAACCTGGTCTTCCACAACCACCTGAACGGCGACATCATCACCCAGTCCGTGGCCTGGGACCAGCTGGACTGGTTGGCCGTCCACCACGGCCAATGGCCGTTGTGGAACAACTTCTCGGCCGACGGCATGCCCCTGATGCTCAACTTCGAGTCGGCGCCGTTCTCGCTCCCCGTGCTCGTCGGCTACCTTTTCCCTCTCTCGGCCTCCTACCTCGTCGTTGTCGCGGTGAAGCTCCTCCTCGCCGGCACCGGCGCCTATGTGGCGGCCCGAGTGGCCGGGGCCCGGTCCGTCGGCGCGGCCATGACCGCCACTACCTTTATGCTTTCCGGCTCTCTCACAGGCTGGGCCGGTTGGGCCGTCAGCGGCCCGCTTATCTGGTCCGGCTGGCTGGTGGCAGGGGCGTTGCTGTGTTGGCGTCCAGGGCGCCGCCGGACGACCGGCGTAGCCGTCCTGGCCCTGTCCAGCGCCTTCGCCATGTACGGCGGCTTCCCCGAAACCCTCGTCCTCATGGCCATCGCCCTCGGCGCCCTGGTCCTCATCGGCGCCGCCGTGGCCGCCTGGCGCCACCAGCTCCGCCCGAGCGCCGTCGCCCGCTGCCTGGGGGGCCTCGCCGCCGGGGCAGCTCTGTCCGCTCCCCTGTGGCTCCCGGGCCTGGCCGTCCTGCGCCAGTCCTCCCGGTTCAGCGAGAACGCCACCGGCGGGGTGGCACTCCACGGTCTCGCCTTGCTGTTCGCGCAAGGCTACGACGGCCTGCCCACGAAGGGCAGCACTTGGACCGGCCCCGCCAATTATTACGAGGCGACGGCGTACGTGGGGATCGTCGCCCTCGTCCTCGCCCTGTTCGCTGTGCTCGTCGCCTGGCGCCGGCCCCTGGTGGCGACGTTGAGCGCGACCAGCGTCCTCTGCCTGGTGATCATCTACGGCGCTCCCACGCAACGCCTGTTCACGGTCCTCGGGGGCGGTGACATCGCCACCCAGCGCATGCTCCCGATACTGGCCTTTTGCATCGCCATGTTGGCCGGCCTGGGCACCGAGGCCCTGCGCCGGCGCTGGCACGAGGCCGGCACGCAACGGAGGCTGTTCGCCAGCCTGGTGGCGTGCGGGGGCGTGCTCGTCTACCTCCTGGCGATCTCGGACGGCACCGCCATGACGTCCGCCGAGGTGTCCGCCCGGCGGCTGGCACTGCTGTGGCCCCTGCTGACGGTCGTCGGTGCCGCCGCCGTCCTCGCCCTGGCCATCAAGGCCCAGTCACGGGCCCGGCGTAAACAGGGGAACGCGGCGGGCGCGTGGATCCCCGCCGCCTGCATCGTCCTTGTGGTCGCTCAGTCCGCCTACCTGGTCCTGGCCGGGGTCGGCCTCAACAGCTACTCGTCGCGGGCCTACCCCCTGGACGCCAGCGTGGCCATGCTCAAGGGCCTCGTCGGCAATGGCCTGGTGGCCCTGGACGGGCCCAATGCAGGCGACGTGACGCAGTGGACAGGCACCGGGATCTACCCTGAGGTCAACGCCGGCTACGGGGTCCGGGAGCTGGCGATCCACGACCCGGTCCTTCCGCCCTCCTACCTGCGCACCTGGCCCGTACCGGCCGCTACCGTCAACGACCGCCTGGGCGACAATGTCTTCGTACCGTCCGTCGGCTCGGCCCGGCGGGCTCGTTTCTACGGCGCGCAGTTCATCCTCGCCTCGCCCGGGCGCCGGCCTAAAGGCGCCGTCCTGGTGGCCCAGATCCCCGTTGCTCTGGTCAAGTACGTCTTTTTGTACCGTGTCCCCGGCGCCTCTCAGTTCAGCTTCGGGCCCGGGGGCGGGGCGCAGGTGCTCGCCCAGAGCCAGCCTGAGAACGGGGCGTGGCGCCTGGCCGTGCGAGTACCCAAGGCGTCGGCACTGACGGCGCGGGTGACTTACCTCCCGGGCTGGCACATCCTGGCCGATGGGCACCCTTTGCCCGTTCACGAGGTCGACGGCCTCTTCGTCGGGGCGACGGTCCCGGCCGGTACCCGGACCGTCGTCGTGCGCTACTGGCCGGGGGGGATAACCACCGGCTTCGCCCTGGCCGTCGCCGCCCTGGTCGTGCTTGTGCTCGGCGCCGCTCTCGAAGGGGCGCGGCGGCGCCGAGGCCGCCAACAGGCCCTGGTGGTGCCGACAGAGCAGGTGCATACTGGTCAGTGGTGGAGACGGCTGGCAGGACGGCTACGTCGCTGGTTTTCCCCGACCAGAGGGGCCAGCACCGGTTCCTGAGGGTGACCTGGCACGCCGACACGCGTACGGTTGTGCTGTCGCACTGGAACGGCGCCCTCTGCACCGCCTCGACCCGCGTCGCCCTGGCCGACATGTCGAGGTTGATCGTCTTCCTCGTCAACGCTCTGGACCGCAGCGCCCGCGCCATCCCCACCGAGGTCCCCATCCCCACCCAGGTCCCCGGCCCCGAAGCGGCCGGCTCTGGCCGGTCCGCCAGAAAGCGACCGGGCTCGGCGCGGCCTGGCTTTGACGCCCGGGCGGCCAAGGACCGGGCGGTGAGCGCCCTAGCCGGCTTGCGGCGACATTTCGGCCCCCGCCTGGCCCAGGTGGTCTCCATCGGCGAGGCGAGGCGGGACTCGGCCCAGGCCGTCCCGGCCCGCCGGGCACCGGCACCGGCACCGGGGCCGGCACCTGCACCAGGCACGGCGATGACCGTTACGGCGCCGTGGTCGCTGCCGGCTCCCTTGGACCGGGACCGGCCGGCACAGTCCCCTTCGCGCCCCGGTCCAGCCTCTCACTGACCACGAACGACGAGCCCCCCGGAGGCATGCTCACGCCGTAAAGGCAGTCCGCCGCCTCCATCGTCCGTTTTTGATGGCTCACGACCAGCAACTGCGATTCGCTGCGGAACTCGTTCAACAGATCGAGGAACCGGTGCAGGTTGACGTCGTCGAGAGCGGGCTCAACCTCGTCCATCATGTAAAACGGCGACGGGCGGCTGCGGAATACGGCAAATAAGAAAGCAAGGGCCACGAGGCTCCGCTCCCCGCCTGAAAGCAAGGAAAGTTGCCGGATATTTTTTCCGGCCGGACGGACCTCCAGCTCCACGCCCGAGCCCAGGATATTGGACGGGTCGTTCAACAGGATCGACCCGTGGCCCCCGGGGAACAGCGTGCTCACGAGACTGGCAAAGTTTTCGGCCACGTCGTCGTAGGCCGCCTTGAAAACGGTGATTATCTCGGCGTCCACGGCTTTGATGACCTTGCCCAGCTCGCGCCGCGCCGCGGACACGTCGTGGAGCTGGCCCTCCAAGAACTCGTGGCGCTCCTGGAGGGCGGCGTACTCCTCCAGGGCCAGGGGGTTGACCGGGCCCATCAGCCGCAGCTCGCGCTCCAGCTCCCGGGCTCGGCTGGGGGCGCTCGTGCCCGGCGGGAGCGGGGGGCATTCGGGCGTCCCCAGCGTGTCCGGCTCGCAGTCGAGCTCACGGCGGACCGTCTCGGTCAGCGCTTCCAGCCGGCCGCGCACCTGCGACTCCTCGAGGTCGACCCGCGAGATCTGCTCGCGCCGCGCCAGCAGGTCGCGCTCGACGCCCGAGCGTTCCCGACGCAGGCTCTCAAGGCCCTCCGAGGCGGCCCGCAGCGTCTCGGTCTCTGCCCGGCGCTGTTCCCTTAGGCTCCCGAGCACCTCCTCCAGGGTGCTCAGCCGCTGCTCGACGAACGAGCGGAGCCGGGCCACGGCCTCGGCCTTGGCGAGCAGCTGCGCCCGGCGCCGCTCCGCTTGCTCCCGTTCGGCGACGTTGCCCTCCAGCCGGCGCTCCACCTCGGCCAGGCGCCGGCTCAGCATCGCCCGGCGCTGCTCGACACCGGTGGCCCGCACCTCCAGGTCACGGCGTAGCGTGGCGATGGCGTCACCCCGTTCGGCCAGGCGTTGGCGCTCGGCCCGCTCCCACGAGGCTCGCCTCGACTCCTCGGCCGCGGCCGCCTCGAGCTCCGGCAGGAGGGCTTCCAGCTCCGCCACCCGGGACCGCTCGACGGCTTGGCGGGCTACAAGCTCCTGGTCCTGGGGGCCCATGGCCGCTAGCTCGTCCTCCGCCTCGGCCAGGTCGGCCCGGGACCGCTTCAAGGCGTCACCGGCCGCCTTCAGCTGAGCGGCATTATCGGCCACGGCGCGACGGGTATCGGACACCGCCGACCTCGCCTCCTGGACCGCGGCCTGGGCCTCCAGGTCCGCCGTAGCCGCCCGCGACGCCTCTGACGTGGCCCGCTCCAGGGCCGCCCGCGCCTCTTCCAGCGCCGCGCCCGTCGCCCCTGTGCCGTGGGAGCCGGTGCGCCATATGCCTTGCGAGCACCGGTCCCCGGCCTGGGTCACCACGACCAGCCGGGGCCGGGCCACCGCCAGGTCGACGGCGCGGGACCAGTCGCCGGCCACGACCACAGCCCGGGCCAGCAGGCGGCCCAGCAACTCGGAGACGGCGCCATCCCGGGAGCGCACATGACCGCTCAGCCACTGCGCTCCTGGCGGGAGCTCGGGCCCAGGACCATCGGCCCCTTCCCTGGTGCCGCCGCCTTCGGCCAGTGCGATCACGGCGCCGGCAGCGTTATGCCCGGCCAGGTGGGCCAGGCCTCGGCGGGCAGCCTCCTCGTCGCTCATGAGGACGGCCGACAGGGCCTCACCGGCGGCGGCTTCGAAAGCAGCTTCATAGCCGGCGTCCACGTCTACGAGCTCGACCAATGCGCCCACCATGCCCCCGACCCCGGCCAGGCGGCGGGCCCCGGCACGGGCCCGGGCCTCGTCCAGGGCCTGGGCCAGCGCCTCGGCCCGCGCCGACCAGCGGTGGCGCTCGGCGTCCACGGCCCGGCGGCCCTCCTGCGCCCCGGCCAGGGCCTGTTCCGCGGCGCCGAGGCAATGAGCGGCCGTTCCCGCCGCCGCCGACAGCATCTCGTCCCGGTCGGCGCATTGGCGGGCCAGGCCGTCGGACCGGTCCACCTCCTCCTCGAGCCGGGCTTTGCGGCCGGCAAGGGCGTCCGCCCGCGCCCAGGTACGGGCCAGCTCGGAGCCGACCTGCTCGACGGCCCGGAGCCGGGCGGCCAGCTCGGCGCGCACCTCGCCCGCCCGTTCGCCGGCCAGAGCGTCACCGCCGGCCCCGGCCAGAGCGGCTTCGACCTGCTCGACCTGGAGCGCCAGGTCCTCCTGGGCCGTCCCCAGCTCGACCTCGAGGGGCAACAGTTCCTGCACCTCGCGGTCTGTGCCGACCAGTTGCTCATTCAGCGAAGCCGCCTCCGCCTCCAAGCTGGCCACCACGTCGCGGTCCACGGCCGCCGCCCGGTCCCTCTCTATGCCCCGAGCGCGCTCGGTCATGAGGGCCACCAGGCCCGAAGCGCGCGCCCGGAGGCCCTCGGCTGTCGAGACCAGTTCGGCCAGGTCCGTGGTCTCGGAGCTCTGGCGGGCGGCGTCAAGGGCGGCCTCGGCGGCGGCGACGCGGGCATCCAGCTGGGCCAGAGCGGCCAGAGCGGCTTCCTCCGAACGGCGGGCCTCGACCTTGGCCTGGCCCAGCGCGCCGAGCCGGGGGACGATCAGGTTGAGCTCCCGGCCGTGAAGGTAGCGGCGAAGCGCGGCCAGTTCGGAGCTCACCCCGGCGTGGCGCTGGGCGGCCTCGGCCTGGCGCTCGAGGGGGCGTAATTGGCGCCGTACTTCCTTTAGAAGATCCTGGGCCCGCAGCAAGGCACCCTCGGTCGCCTCCAGCCGTCGCTCTGCCTTCTCCTTGCGCCGGCGGTACTTGGAGATGCCGGCCGCCTCCTCGATGACCCCGCGACGGTCCTCGGGCCGGGCGGAGAGGATGGCGTCGAGCTGGGACTGGGAGACGATCGTGTGCTGCTGGCGCCCGACCCCGGTGTCAGAAAGCAGCTCCTGTATGTCGAGCAGGCGGCAGGGCGCCCCATTGATGGAGTACTCCGATTCGCCGCTGCGCCACAGGGCCCTCCTGATACAGACCTCGGAGAAGTCGATGGGCAGCAACCCGGCCGAGTTGTCGATGACCAGGGACACCTCGGCCCGCCCCAAGCCCGCCCGCTTGGACGTCCCGGCGAAGATGACGTCCTCCATTTTCGAGGACCGCAGGGCGCGGGGGCCCTGCGCACCGAGCACCCAGGCCACGGCGTCGACGATGTTGGACTTGCCCGAGCCATTGGGCCCGACCACGACGGTGACGCCGGGCTCGAACTCCAAAGTGGCCGTGTCGGCAAAGGACTTGAAGCCCTTGAGCGTCAGCGACTTCAGGAACACGTTGCGCCAAACCTAGCGGGCATGGCGCCGGGACGGGGGGACCGTCGTGCCTCCACGAGGGCCTCCTCAGTCCTCGACCGGCAGCCTTGAGGCGGTGCTCGACCAGGGGTACTCGAGGCCCTCGGCGATGACCCCGGCCACGCTTTCCCCGAAATAGCGGGCGGCGAGGAACAGCGCCAGGTCGATGCCACTGGTCACCCCGCCCGAGGTCACGACCGTGCCTTCGTCGACGACGCGCTGGGCGATCACGGTCGCCCCCATGGCGGCCAGGTCGGCCCGGGCGTCGTGGTGGGTGGTGGCCCGCCTGGCCCCGATGACGCCGGCGTGGGCCAGCAGTAGCACGCCGGTGCACACGCCGGCCATTACCGAGCCCGACCCGGCCGCCTCGGACAGCAAAGGCAACCACTGGCCCCGGCGCACCTCGGCCCAGGCCCCGGCGTCGGACCGGGCCACCCAACCGCCGCCGGGGACGATCACGACGTCGGCATCGCCGGGCTTGAACTCGGTGTCGGGCTGGAAGCGCATCCCGAACGAGCCGCTCACCCATGAGACCGCCGTCCGGCTGCACAGCCTGGCCTGGACGTCGGCGCCTATGGCCGCCGCCCGCCGCAGGACCTCGAGCGGCCCGACCACGTCGAGCTCGTCGACCCCGTCAAAGACGACCACGTCGACCAGGACGGGCATCAGCGCACCGCCCGGGCACTGGTCCCGGGCGCTCGGGCCCCCATCAACCCGCGGTCCTCAATGCTCAATGTCGGCTTCCTTTCCAACTTGGCCCGGCAAAAAAACGCTTGGCCCGTCAAAAAAACGGTAGCAGCCCGCCCGCCGTCCCGGGTCGCCCCGCTCAGGCGCCCGCCGCCTGGCGGCGGCGCAGCGGAGGGACCGTCGGGGGCGGCTGGCGGCGGGGAGGAAGGCCGGCCAGAAGAGATGCGGTGGCGACGGTGACGGCCCGGACAGCTTGTTCGAAGGCGGGCTCGGCCGGCGGCGACGGCGCCCGGATCCCGCTCACCTTGCGCACGTACTGGCGCGCCGCGGCCTCGATCTCGGTCTCGGTGGCGGCGGGGTCGAGACCACGTAGCACTGTGATGTTGCGGCACATAGCAGCGACGTTACCGGCACGCTCATCGCTGGCAGCGGGCACAGACAAAGGCGCTGCGAGCCCCCATCCTCACCCGCTGGACGGGCTGCCCGCAGCCCGGGCAGGCCAGCCCCGGCCGGCCGTACACCTTGTGGTCGAGCTGGTAACGGCCCGGCTTTCCGTAGAGGTCGCGGTACTGCAGGTCTCGCAGCGAAGAGCCGCGGCCCGCTATCGCCGCCTCCAGCACCGTGCGCACCGACCCTGCCAGGCGGCCGACCTCCTCGGGCGTGAGCGAGCCGGCGGCGCGGTCGGGGCGCAAACCGGCCTCGAAGCAGACCTCGTCGGCGTAGATGTTGCCCAGACCGGCCAGGGCCCGCTGGTCTACCAGGACGACCTTGAGCGGGGCGCGACGACGGGCCAGCGCCGCCTGCAAGTGGGCGGCGTCGACGACCAGGGCGTCGGGGCCGAGATGCCCGAGCTCGGCCAGGGCGGGGAGGCCCGCGTCCGGCCCGGTGCCGGAGCCCGGCGTAGCCAGGAAGAGCTCGCCGAAGGTCCGGGGGTCGACGAAGCGCAGCTCGCCCACCCCGTCGAAAACCAGCACCCCATGGGTGTGGAGGGCCCGGGGGTCGCCGGCCGCCGCCGCCAGGAGCTGGCCGCTCATCCGCAGGTGCACGACCAGCACCCGCCCGTCCTCCCACTCGAAGAGCAGGTACTTACCGTGGCGGCCGACGCCGACCAGCCGCTGGCCGGTCAGGCGGGCCAGCTCCGTCGGGGGGTGCCGGCGCACGGTCCGCCGGCCGGTGACGGCGATGTCGACGAGGGTGTGGCCGGCGTAGCGGAGCGAGACATCCCTTCTCACCGTCTCGACCTCGGGCAGCTCGGGCACCGTTAGTCAGATGTAGACGGGCTCGCCTCGGCTGGGCTCGGGCCGGCGTCGGTGCCCGCGTCGGCGTCGGCGGCGGAGTGGCCGGGCTCGGAGTGCCCGGGCTCGGAGTGGCCGGGCTCGGCTTTCAGGACGAACCACGCGGACCGGGCCGCCGTCTGCTCCGCCTGTTTCTTCGACCGTCCCGCTCCGTTGCCCAAAGACCGGCCCCTGACCGTCACCTCGGCGTGAAAAACCTTGGCATGGTCGGGCCCGCTGTCGGCTACCCGGTACACGGGGAGCTCGTCGTAGGTCTGGGCGCACAGCTCCTGGAGCCGGGTCTTGTAGTCTTCGTCACCGGGGCCCTTGGCCGACTCACGCAGGCGTTCGCCCAACAGTTCGAGCACGATGGCGTTGACGGTGCTGTAGCCGGCATCGAGGTAGATGGCCCCGATCAGGGCTTCCATGGCGTCGGCCAGGATCGAAAGCTTCGACCGGCCCCCTGACGCGTCCTCTCCCTTGCCCAGGAACAGCGCGTTGCCCAGCTGCAGCTCCCGGGCCGTGCCGGCCAGAGAGGCGGAATTGACGACCGCGGCCCGGGCTTTGGCGAGCTCACCTTCCGGCAGGTCCGGGTAGGTCCGGTACAGGTAGTCAGTCACAACGAGGCCGAGGACGGCATCGCCCAGGAACTCCAGGCGCTCATTGGGCTCGCGGCCCGGGTGCTCTGCGCACCACGAGCGATGAGCCAGGGCTTGGGCGAACAACTCCGGGTTGCCTACGTCCCAGGCCAACCGGGCCGCCAGACCGGCCTGCTCACCGGCCACCCGGTCGCCGGCCTCAGGGTCGCCGGCCACATGCGGGCCGGTCAGCACCGGCGCCTCAGGAACTGGTCCCTATCTTGGAAACCACGTAGTCGACGGCGTCGCGCACCGTCTTTAGATCCTCGAGGTCTTCGTCGTCGAACCTGAAACCGGCAAACCGTCCCCCCAGGTCCTTTTCCAGGGCCTCGACCAGCTCTATAAGGGCCAGTGAATCGGCACCCAGGTCGGTGAAGGACGCACCCTCGGCAATGCTGTCCGGCCCCACCTCCAAGATGTCCGCCAACGACCCGCGCACGAGCTCGAGCACCTGCGGGCGCCCGAAGGCCCCGTCCTGTACGCCAATTGCAGCAACCACAAATACCCAGGCTAGCAGTACTTTGAGCGTTGCCGGGAGAGCCGGGCGATCAACGGTGGACGCGTAAATTTTCGCGTGAAAGGTGTCGGCCGGCGGGAGCGGTCGGGCCTGTACTAAGTGCGGCCCGACGCGATCACGGCCTCGATGCGGCCCACCAGCTTGTCGGCGGCGGCGTGGTGGGCCACCTTCACGGCGTTGAGGATGGCCCGTGCGCCCGACGAGCCGTGGCTGATGACGCACACACCCTCGACACCGAGGAGCACGGCCCCGCCATAAGTGTCGGGGTCGAGCTCGTTGGCCAGTGGGGTCAGCGCCGGGAGCACGGCCTTGGCCGCCTCCTTGATGGCGGCGTCGGCCGTGAGCGCGCTGATGACCCCGCCGACCACGGCCTTCACGCCCCCTTCCAGGGTCTTGAGCACGACGTTGCCGGTAAAGCCGTCGGTCACGACGACGTCCACCCTGTCGCTCATCACGTCCCTGCCCTCGACGTTGCCGATGAAATGCACGTCTGGCCCCGCGGCGCCTCCTTCGAGCAGGACGTGGGCCTCCTTCACCAGGGCGTTGCCCTTGGTGGCCTCCTCGCCGATGGACAAGACACCGACGCGGGGATCGCGTATGCCGAAGCGTTCCGTAGCCAGTGCCCATCCCATCTGGGCGAACTGGACGAACATCGGGGCCGTGCAGTCGACGTTGGCGCCGGAGTCGATGAGGATGGTCGGCGTGGAGCCGGGCACCGGGATGACGGTGGCGATGGCGGGCCGGGAGACACCGGGCAAGCGCCCAATGCGTAACAAGGCGCTGGCCATGGCCGCTCCCGTGTTGCCCGCGCTCACCATGGCGCAGGCACGGCCCTCGCGCACGGCTTCGGCACAGCGCACGATGGAGGAGTCCCTTTTTACCCGGACGCCTCGGCCGGGGTCCTCGTCCATGCCGATTACCTCACTGGCGGCCAGGATGTCGACACCGGGCTGAGGCGCCAGAGTGCTCAGGTAGGCGGGGTCGCCGACCAGCAGCACGGGGATGCCCAGCTCCTGGGCCGCTTGACGCGCGCCGGTGACGACCTCGGCCGGCGCGCGGTCGCCCCCCATGGCGTCTACAGCTACGGGCAGCCCGTCAAGGATCTCAACCATCAGGGCACCAGGCCGGGGGTTAGCTTACGTCGACGGCTTGGCGGCCCTTGTACCAGCCACAGTTGGAACAGACTGTGTGAGGCACCTTGGCTTGACGGCACTGGGGGCAAACGCTGCGCGCCGGCAGGGACAGCTTCCACGCGCTCGCCCGCCGGGTGCGCGACTTGGACTTTGAGGTCTTCTTCTTGGGGACGGCCACGGGTTGGCGATCTTACACCCTCTTCGCCTACCTCCGCCGATGTCGGTGCCCCGCCCCCCGTTGGTGCGGTCAGGGGCCGCCCGGCTCCTGGGCCATACCGGCCTCCTGGGCGCGCAGGACGTCGAGGCCAGACCACCGGGGGTCCACGCGTACCGGCTCACAGTCGCAAGGAGCAACGTTGAGGTCGGCGCCACAGACGGCACAGATCCCGCGGCAGTCCTCACGGCACAGCGGGAGCAGGGGGAGGGACACGAACAGGGCGTCGAGCACCATCTCCCGCAGGTTGACGTGGTCCTCCCCCATGGCGTAGGTGCCCTCCTGCTCTCCGCCACCGCGGCGGAAAATCTCCCGCACCTCCGTCACGACCTCGCCGTCGAGGCTGCACAGGCAGCGCCGGCACTCCCCCTCCCATGTCCCCGAGACCTTCCCGGTGACGGCCACGCCCCCGTCGAACGCATCCAGGGTGACGTCGGCCTCCGCCACGCTGCCGGCGGGGGCCCGGCTGTCCACGTCGGCCACGAGATCGTCGGCCAGGACACCCCGGCGCACCAACGTGCGTGCGCCCCGGAGGTCCCGCAAGTCCCCCAGGGCTATGTCAAAAGGGTCANNTCAGGTCCGGCCGAGGACCTGCAGGGCGGTGGGCAACACGGTCAGTTCCGCCACGCACGCGCGTTCGGGGAGGCTGAGAGCGAACAGGACCGTGGCGGCAACGTCCTCGGGCTGGAGGGACTGTGCCCGCACCTCGGCGGTGGGCGGCACAGGGCGCTTTTCCATCAGCTCGGTTGCCACCACCCCGGGCAGGACCGACGTGAAACGGACGCCGTTGCCTTGCTCCTCCAACGCCGCGGCCCGCACAAAACCGACCACGCCCGCCTTCGACGCCTGATAGGCGGGCCCCGAGACGTCCGGCCACAGCGCCGACACGCTGGAAATGACGACCACCTGCCCGCGGGCCCGGCGCAGCTGGGGGAGCGCTGCCCGCACACAGGAAAAGACGCCGGTGAGGTTGGTCTCCAGCAAGTTGCGCCAACTGCTGTCGGTGAGCTGGTCCATCCTCCGTTCGGGGATGTTCGTGCCGGCACAGCAAACGAGGGCATCGAGCGGGCCCTCTCGGCCGATGAGGTCCACCAGCGTTTCCACCGCGGCGGGGTCGGTAACGTCGAGCGGGTGGACGGCCAGCAACCCCGTGGCCAGCCGACGAGCACCGAGGCGCTCCCCGGCCAGCTGCGCCCGCCGGGCTACGGCGTAGACGCGGGCGCCGGCGTCGACCAGGGCTGCCGCCGTGGCCAGGCCGATCCCGCTGGCCGCGCCGGTGACGAGCACCACCCGACCGGCGAAAGGCCGCGGCTCGACCGGCCGGGGCTCGACCGGCCGCGGGCCGACCGTGGCGGCCTCGGAGCTCATTGCGGGCCACCCGGTCCGGGTTGCAGTACCACCTTCATCAACCCGGGGGCTCCGCCGTACAGTCGGTCGAACCACCCTGCCCCTTCGGAGAGCGGTGCCACGGCGCTGATCAGCGGGCCGACGTCGACCCGGCCCGAGGCGAGCAGGTCAATGGACTCGGGGTACTCGCCCGAAGAGGCACAGCAACCGTAGAGAGCCAACTCCCGTGTGACGACCGCCTGCAAAGCGAGCTCAACCATGGGCGAGACGTTGCCGATGAGCCCGACGCGGCCTCCCTTGCGGACCGAAGCTATGGCAGTTTGAACTGCCGGGGAAACGCCCACGACCTCGATGGCCAGGTCGGCTCCGGCGCCCCCGGTACTTTCGCGGACGGCGGCGGCAACGGTCTGAGCATCGCCCGAGACCGTAACGGCGCCGAACTTTTCCGCTAGCGCCAGCCTTCCGGCATCGAGGTCGACGCCGATCACGCGGTCGCACCCGTAAGCGCGCAAGGCCTGGACGACGAGGAGCCCCACCATCCCCGTGCCCACAACGACCGCGGTTTCGCCGGGCGACACGCCCACCCTACGCACCGCGTGAACGGCGACCGAGAGGGTCTCCAGCAGAGCGGCTTGCTCGAAGCTCAGGCCGTCGGGGAGCCGGTAGAGGATACGGGCCGGTACGGCAACGTAGTCGGCGAAGGCGCCGTTACGGCGGTACTCCTCACAGGAGACCCCGAGCACCCGGCGCTCGTCGCACAGGTTGACCTGGCCCTGACGGCAGAAATGGCACCGTCCGCAGGAAACGGTCGAATCGAAGGTGACACGGTCGCCCGCCGCCCAGCCCTGCACTTCGGCGCCCACCCGGGCGACCACGCCGGCCGCCTCGTGGCCCATCACAACCGGCGGGCGGCGACGCCCGGAACTCCCGTCCATCCCGTGGACGTCACTTCCACATATCCCGCACGCCCTGACGGCGACCAGGACTTCGTCGTCGGCCGGCTCGGCGACGGGTACGTCCACATATTCGAACCGGCCCGGTCCGGTGAGGACCAGGGCCTTCATCTCTGCCAAGCTGCTCATGGGAGCAGAGGATACTCCGCCCTCAAAGACACCCCTATAGCCCGAAAAGAACCAAGGAGCGTGAGCGCGACGTGACGGCCCTCGAGGTGCGGGACGGACAACTGAACGAGATCGTCAGTGACGAGCCGGTGGTGAAGCGAGCCGGAGGTTTTGAGTTCACCGAGGGGCCCGTGTGGAGCGCCTCGGGCACGCTCGTCTTCAGCGACATCCCCGCCAGCACGCTGTACGAGTTCGACCCGGCGACTGACCGGGTCACCTGCTACCGCAAACCGAGCAACAAGGCCAACGGCAACACCTACGACCATCAGGGCCGCCTGATCACGTGCGAGCACGCCACCAGCCGGGTCGTGCGCGAGGAGGCGGACGGGTCGATCACCGTCCTCGCCTCCGAGTACGCCGGGGCCGAGCTCAACAGCCCTAACGACGTGGTCGTAGACAAGGCCGGCGGCATCTGGTTCACCGACCCGCCCTACGGGCGGATGGACATCGCCGTAGGTGTCGAGCGGTCTTTCCCCCAACCGGTGCGGGGCCTCTACCGGCTGGGCCCGGACGACGGCCCGATCACTTTGCTGGCCGACGACTTCGAATGCCCGAACGGGTTATGTTTCGCTGATGACGAGAGGACGCTGTTCGTCGACGACTCGCCCCGTATGCACATCCGTCGCTTCGAGGTCCGAGGCGACGTGCTGTCCGGCGACGAAATCCGGCTCACCGGGGGCGGGATCTGGGCTCAGCTCGAGGGCGACGGCGAAGGCGAGCCCGACGGGATGAAGGTCGACAGCGAGGGCAACGTGTTTTGTTGCGGTCCCGGTGGTGTGCACGTGTTCAGCCCCCAGGGACGGTGCCTGGGCGTGGTGCTGGTGCCCGAGGTGGTGGCGAACTTCAACTGGGGCGACGACGACCACAAAACCCTTTACATGTGCGCCACTACGGGGCTCTACAGCTGCCGGGCCCTCGTCGCCGGCTGACTGCGGGCCCGGCGGGTCCAGGCCCAACACGATCAGAGGATCGGCGCTATGTACCACTCGACTTCGACGGTGGGCTTGTCCCCGGACTTGGCCCGTAGTTGCAGACGATGAGGCGACGTCACGAAGACGATGTCGGCCCGGAACTCGTCGCTCCCCGTCCAGCCGCCGGTGACACCCACCGGCGGTAACAACCTATGGACGCCAGGCAGTTCACCTTCGGTCCACTGGCCCGGTCGGAGGTCGAAGGCGTGCTCGGCGCCGTCCATAATGAGGGTGAGCCGGGTCGCCTCACCCGCGGGCTCCACCCGGACCGCACCGAGGCCCTCGGTAAAGAGCGCCGGCTCCCCGGTCCGGGCGAAGGTTGCCCCGGGGTGGGGCGGACCGGTGCGGGCGTCGACGACAGCGGTCGACAGTGCCGCCAAACGGTCGGACAGGCGCGCCTCGGCGGCACTGTCGATGCGCGCCTGACCGGAGAGCGCCGGGAGCAGGTGCTCCCAGAAGAGGTCGAGCTGGCCCTGCGTGCCATCGACCTGGGCGGTGCAGGCGATGACGGCGTCGAAGCCGGGCAGCACGACGCAGAACTGGCCGAAGGCACCGTCGGCCCGGTACGCGTCATGGCGGCAGACCCAGAACTGGAAGCCGTACCCTTGGCACCAGTCCGCGCCCTCCTGGCGCGAGGTGTCGATCTGCTTGCTCTGAGCCTGGCCGACATAGCTCTCTGGCACCAGCTGCCGGCCTTCCCAACGACCGTTGCGGAGGTACAACTGGCCGAGCTTGGCGATAGCCTCAGTCTCTAGGTGCAGGCCTGAGTACCCGAGGTCGATACCTTCCTCGCTCTGGCTCCAATAGATCTGTTCGATGCCGAGCGGGTCGAACAGGCGGGGACGCAGGTAGTCGGTGAGGCGCTCCCCCGTCAGCTTCGTGATGATGGCCGACAGGGTGTACGTGCAGCCCTGGTTGTAGCAGAAGAGCGAGCCGGGCTCCTGTTCGGGTGGGACCGACAAGAAGGAGCGCACGATGTCCGGGCCGCCGTCCCTCAGGGCCGGCCAGGTGTCCTCGGTGTGCCCGCTGGCCATGCACAGCAGGTGGCGCACCTTCATGCCGGTCACGTACGGGGAAGCGTCCGGCGGCACCTTGTCCGGGAAGAAGCCCACCACCGGGTCATCGATCGAAAGGAGGCCCTCAGCCTGCGCGATGCCGATGGCGCTGGACGTGAAGCTCTTGGAAAGCGAGTAAAGCAGGTGGGTACGATCGGCCCGGTACGGGGCCCACCAGCCTTCGGCCACGACGTGGCCGTGGCGCACCAGCATGATCGAGTGCAGGTCCAGGCCGGCCGCCTCGACGGCGTCCAGGAAGCCCAGCACACCGGAGGGGCTCACGCCCTGGGCGGACGGGGCGGAACGGGGAAGCAGAGCAGAGGTCACCCCGTCAAGGATAATGCCGTAGCCCGAGCACACCGTTAGTATCGAACCGATCCGGACGGGCCGCTCATCGGGTGGCGCGCGCGGGGCCACAGGGAAAGGAACGATCAGATGACTATGACGTACCGCCGGCTCGGGAGATCCGGCCTGAAGGTTAGTGTGCTGTCCTTCGGCTCATGGGTGACCTTCGGCCCCCAGGTGCGGGACCACTCGGCCGTCGAGTGCCTGGGTGCCGCATACGACGGGGGGATCAATTTCTTCGACAACGCCGAGGTTTATTCCGCCGGCGAGTCGGAGGAGATCATGGGCAAAGCGATCGCCGCTCTCGGCTGGCCCCGCTACAGCTACGTTGTGTCGACCAAGCTCTTCTGGGGTACCCACGATATCCCCAACATGAAGAACACCCTCAACCGTAAGTACCTTCTCCAGGGTGCCGAAGCTTCGCTCGAGCGGCTCGGCCTCGACTTTGTGGACCTTTTGTACTGCCACCGGGCCGATCCCGAGACCCCGATAGAGGAAACGGTGTGGGCCATGTCCGACATCGTCAGCTCGGGCAAAGCTACTTACTGGGGCACATCCGAATGGTCGGCCGAAGAGATCCGCGCCGCCTGGGAGATCGCCGAACGCCATCATCTGCACAAGCCCGTGGTCGAACAGCCCCAGTACAACCTGTTCACCCGGGACCGGGTCGAGAAAGAATACGCCCGCCTTTATGAGGACATCGGCCTCGGCCTCACCACCTGGAGCCCACTGGCCTCGGGACTGCTCACCGGCAAGTACCTGGAAGGCATCCCTGAGGGCAGCCGCGCCACCCTACCCGGCTACGAGTGGTTGCGGGACGAGCTGACCGATCCCGCCGCCAACGAAAGGGTGCGCCGCCTGAGGGAGGTGGCCGAGCAACTGGGGTGCTCGCTGGCCGAGCTCTCGATCGCCTGGTGCGCCCACAACCCTCGCGTCTCCAGCGTCATCACCGGCGCCACCAGCGTCGAGCACATGAAGCC
>PMWT01000042.1 GCA_003166025.1 Acidimicrobiaceae bacterium
AGACCGTTCGGGGCCGCCCGGTGTGCAGGGCTCACTCCTGCTCACTGTCTAGGAACGGTGCTGTCGAGAGAGTTGGCGACGTAGACGGTGTGGTTGGCAGGGTCGACGGCGACAGCAATGGGCCTACGTCCCACGGCAAGGCGTGGCGGGGCCGGCACCACCGTCCGGCTCCCGACGTCGAGGACCGAGACGGTGCCGTCTTGGTGGTTGGCGGTGTAGACCTGGCCGGTGGACGGGTCGAAGGCGATGCCGCGTGGGGCACGACCGACACCGGGGAGAGCGGGCGGGCCTTGACGGCAGCCCGAGGTGTTGGCGGCGTCGCAAGTGGCTCCGTTCAGCACCGAGAGGCTGGCGGGGCCATCGCCTCCGTTGTTGTCAACTATGTAAATGGTGTTGCTCGCTTCGTTGATGGCGACGCCGAAGGGGTAGGGGCCGACCTTGACCGTCGCCGTGGCCCTCCCGCACCCTGCATGCTGGGTACCGTTGCAGGTGGCCCCGTTGATCACCGAAACGGTGTCCCCCTTCTCGTTCGTACCGAGGTTGCTGACATAGACGGGAGAGTCCCCCACCGTGATCGTCGCAGTGTGCTGGCCGCATCCCGAGTGCACGGCACCGTTGCACGTAGAACCGTCGATGACCGAGACGGTGTCACTGGCATCGTTGGCGACGTAGATGGTGTCGGTGGTCGGGTCGACCGCCGCCGCGGCCGGGAGCGGGTACACCCTGCACCCCACGCCTGACGGAACCTGGACGGCGCCCGACCTGGCACTAGCCAAGAAGCTGGTCGACGAGTCCGGCACAAAGGGTGACGTTGTGACCGTCTGGGGATCCCCGGACGAGGGGGCAGTACCACCGAAAGAAGCGGCCGACATCACCCAGGTGCTCCGCTCTCTGGGTTACCGGGCGCGCCTTCACATGATCTCGTTCGGGCTGATCAGCCTTCCCATGTGGGCAAAGTTCCAGATTTCGGTCGAGGGCGACTGGGTCCCGTACTATCCCGCGCCGTCCTCTTTGTTACCGCCTTTTTTCGCTTGCAACGGCGGCGACGCCAACGGTTACTATTGTAACCCGGCCATCGACCGAGAGATGACCGAGGCAACGCTGCTCCAACTTCAGGGCCCGGCGCAAGCCGCCGCCACGTGGACCAAGGTCGACCACCAGCTCACCGACCAAGCTGAGTGGGTGGCGACGGTCGACCTCAACGAAGTGGACATCATCTCCAGTGCGCTGCGCAACTACGAGTTCAACCCCGTCAACGGTTTTGTCGCCGACCAGGCCGTCGCTCACGACTGAACGAAGGGCCGCTGGGTGCTGCTGTCCCCCGGTCCCATCTGAAGTCTCCTCGGGCGCGGACGGTTCGCGGCTGCTCATCCAAGTCAGCGGACCGGGTCAGACACGCAGCGGGAGCACCTGGGTGTTTGGCCAAGGAACACATAATTGGCGGATCTGTATTCGTGAGACAGTTTGGGGACGTTTCTGGCGCAGTAGCGCATATTCGGCAAAGCACCGTTATGACTGGTCAGAGGCCACAGGACGGCCGTACAGAATATGAGCTAGCGTGGGTGTGCTCAATGCCCGCCGAGGAGGTTTTGATGGGGACAGTTTCTCACCACCGCCACGGTGGCACCCAGGCACTGATCGGGCTGGGTGTGGCCGTTGCTGGCCTGACCGTGGCCCTGGGCTTGGCGCTGACGGGCCCGTCGGTGGCAGGTGCGGCCACGGCTGCCGCGGCGAGCAACCAGTACCAGGTCTACTTGGTCCTACCGGGCACCACCGCGGCGAAAGTCACCGGAGAGGCCAAGAGCACCCCCTCCACGGCCGTGAGGGAGGAGCTGAGCGCTTTCTCGTTGTACACCACGGCGGCGGCGGCCGCGGGGGCGGCCGACAAGGCGGCAACGCCGGCCGCCAGCTCGGCCTCGGCGACAATGGCCGTCAACATGGCATCGGTCCAGCTTTTGAGCTCAGTCGCGGCGGCCAGCAAGATGTCTGCCGACGTTGATTTCTACGACACCGCCAGCGGTGCGTTGGCATTTTCGTACAAGTTCACCAATGCCGTGTTCACGAGCTATTTGTTGCAGGACGTCCCCAGTGGCAGCTCCGTCCAGGTCACTTTTGCATATCAGCAGCTCGAGGTCGACTACATTACCGTTACCCCGAATTCGCCGGCCAGCCCGCCGGTGACGTACATCATCAAGAAAGCGCCGGGTAGCTGACTACGTTCGAGTTCGGCGAGGCGCCAAGGTGATCTCATCTACGCCCATGCGCAGAAGCGTTGGCCAGGCTTACGCGATATCCGCCAAGGCAACAGCCGTCGCGGTGGCAACCTTGAGCGTGGTCGCCGCCAGCCCGATTTTTATCCAGGCGGCGTCGGGCACCAGCGGGGTGATCGGTGAGCTGTCATTAACGACCCGGGCCGGCGCCGTGACTGAAGAGGCATTGACCAGTTTTTCGCTGGCCAGCGGTGCGTTGCCGGTCGGGCCCACTTCGGTGGGGCCCCCGTCCGGGCCAAGCGTCAGCCGTCCGGAGACAGAGGCGACGGCGAGCATAGGCGTCGGTTCGACCGGCGCCTATGGCCTTCTGGAACAGGCCCTCGCATCGACGGACTACGCCAGCGGCTCGGTCAGCCTCGACAACCTCAGCACTGAAGTCAGTTACGAGTTCACCGACCCTTTCATCAAGGCCAACTTTGTGCAAAGCAGCGGCGGCAGCGGGTCCGTCGAGATAACGCTGGCCTTCAAGGACCTCCAGGTCCAGGTCGGGGCGTCGACGACCACGTCGCCGGCGCCGAGCGTAGCCGCGCTCAGCGAGCACCCGGCCGGGGTGGGCCCCGGCGCCGGCAATGGCGCGTTCCCCCAGGAGGTCACGGTGGGCCGCGACGGCAACCTTTGGTACACCGACGAGGTCACGGGGGTGTACACGTTTTCGCCCGCGCGCCTGCAGCCGCTGCCCTGCCAGTCCGCGTCCCGGTCTCCGGCGGTCGGGTGCGCGGTTCCGGGCGGTAATGTCGCCCCCACCGGCATAGTGGCCGGGCCCGACGGAGCGCTGTGGTTCACCCAGAGCAACGGCGGTAACCCCAGGGACGGTCGGGCCTACCTCCCGGCCAGCATCGGCCGCCTCACCACGTTGGGCGCCTACACCTCCTACCCGGTGCCGGCCTCGGCCCGTTCGGTACCGGGCCTCGACGCCATCACAGTGGGCCCCAACGGCAACCTGTGGTTTACCGAGACAGCGGTCGACCGCATCGGCGAAATCACGCCCAAAGCGGCCAACCCGGTCATCCGCGAGTTCACCCTCCCGGCNNTCTCCCGGCCGGTGACCACCTCGCCCCCGGCGTGGGGTCGCCCATCACCTCGGCCGACACCATCGCCTCCGGCCCCGGGGGCGACATCTGGTTTACCGAGCAGGGTTCCAACGCCATTGGTGTTATGAGCACCTCGGGGGTTTTGGTACACAAGTTCACCGTCCCCAACGCCAATCTCAACCCCATTCCGTTGGGCATCACCGAGGGTGCCGATGAGACCATGTGGTTCACCGAGGACGACGCCAACCAGGTCGCCAGTATCACCGCCGCGGGCAAGGTCACGGTCTACCCCTTGCCCAGCGCCGCCTCGGGGCCACAGAGCATCGTCTACGGGCCCGACGGTAACCTTTGGTTCACTGAGAACACCGGGGTGGCCAGCATTGACCCCAGTACCGCCAAGATCACCGTCTACCGAGCGCACACCGCCGGTCCCAGCCCGGTGGGGATCACCGTGGGCCCTGGCTGCACCTCCATCTGGTTCGTGGAGTCCAGCGCTGACATCCTGGGGCGGGTTTCCCCTGTCCCCGACACCATGGGCTGCAAGCCGGTCTGAGGATACCTCGGCCAGGGCCGGCGGCGGGCGGCAAAAGGGCCTACGAGCTGGACGTTAGCGCCCTTCGGGTTCACTCGGATATCGAGGCGCTCAGCGACGTCGCGAGGGTCGACATCGACGTAGACGGTCGTCAAACCTAAACGGGCGAAGCCGTCGATGACCCAGGCCGCGGGTAGCCCAGTGAACGCGTGATGTCCGGCGGGTGCGGAAAAGACCCGTAAGTGTTATTAACGGAGCCCATTAGTAACACTTACGTCTCTAAGTGTTACTAACCTGAGGCCATGGCAACAGGTCAGCCCCGCCAGCCAGCCGAAACCCTGGCGACCGGCCGCTTCACCAATGCTACTCCCGAGAGCCAGCTCGAACTCGCAAGCCCGGCCGAGCCCCAGGTGCCGGGCACCGGGTGGCCGCAGCTCACTTACGAGGAGCACCGCTGGGTGCCGTCGGCCCCCGACTCTGGGAGCCGCCGCCAGCAGCTTGCAGCCCGAGGCCCTTACGAGGCGGCCGTGCCGCAGCCCATCGCCGGGATCGAGGAGATCCCGCTTTCGCCGGACACGCGAGCGCTCGTCACGGAAGCGACCGCTGAGATCGCACGCTTCGATACCGAGATGGGGTCGGAGATCGCCCCGTTCGCCTCGGTCCTCCTGCGCTCCGAATCGGCCGCCTCCTCGAGGATCGAGAACCTGACAGCCTCAGCCCGTTCGATCGCTCTCGCCGAGCTGGGCGACACCTCCAAGCGCAACGCATCGATCATTGTGAGCAATGTCCGGGCCATGCAGGCTGCCATCAACCTCGCCGAGCGCCTGGACCAGGACGCCATTCTCGCCATGCACGCCGCTCTGCTCGGCGGCTCCGATCCCGATATCGTCGGCGCCTGGCGCACCCAGCAGGTGTGGATCGGAGGTAGCGACTACAGCCCGCACGGCGCAGCCTTCGTGCCACCCCACCACGACAGGGTGCCCGCGGCCATGGACGACCTAGTAGCTTTCCTCGGCCGGGAACACATAGAGCCCCTCGCCCAAGCTGCTGTCGCTCACGCCCAGTTCGAGACGGTCCACCCGTTCCCCGACGGGAACGGCCGGGTGGGCCGGGCGATGGTCCACTCCCTGATGCGATCGAAGCGGATAACCCGCAACGTGACGATCCCG
>PMWT01000212.1 GCA_003166025.1 Acidimicrobiaceae bacterium
CGGTTGCACTTCTCGCAAGACCCAATCCTGGCGGTGTTGTGAAAATCCCGCGCGACGTCAGCGGAATGGAAGCAGTGCGCGCGTTAAAACGGTTTGGATTTGTCCAACTTCGACAGACAGGCTCCCATCTTATTCTGCGCCACGGACCGAGGACAGTCGTCGTGCCGCAACACAAACCTCTCAAGCCCGGAACACTTAAAGGAATCGTCGAACAGGCCGGCTTGTCGCTGGAGGAATTCACCGATCATTTATGATGCCTGCCCCGACAATACCGCCTCACACTCACGGGTTCTGGCACGCCAAACCCAATTGCTCATGCGCCTGCCGGATGGATTCCTCTTGTTGACTACGGTAGATGGCATCGGAGTCAATGATCTTTCGGCCCAGAATCTCTTCCAGCATTTCACCCGTGTAAACCGACTTGGCCGCGGCCGTGGATTTGGTCCCGTATTGGCCCAGGTTGGAGGCGAAAATGCCCGCCGCGCTGACCGGCAGAAAATCCTCGTAACGCAACCCGTCTCCGTGAACATAACCGAGGCGGATCAATTCGTTCAGGTCCCGGGTCTGAATCGTTTTCGACGCCTTGGCGGCGAGGCCTTTGGAGGTGGCCGTAAACCGGCCATAAACAAGTTTCTTTTCCAGCAGAGCCGGGAGCGTTTTGGGAAAGGCGGCGAAACATTGCGCATATTCCTTTTGGCACGCGGCGTAGTCCTGTTTGATCCAATTGGGATTTTTGGCCCGCATCTCTTCCGCCGCCGCCAGGCATTGGTCATAAAGCCGCCGGCCGGCCGGAGTCGTGGCGTNNCCAATTGGCCCGCCAATTCGTGCGTGAACCCTTCCGGCACACTCCCGCCGCCGTAACTGTCAATCACCTGCGCGGGCAGATGTTTGAAGTGCAGTTTCATGTAGTCCTTGTCCGCGAATTGTTGCAGCCGCTGCAGGGCGCGTTGCGCGCGGGCCTTATGGGCGCCGGCCTCCATTTCGCCCAGGCAGAATTTCATCGCGCCGGTGTAAAGGTCCATGCACAACGTGTTCGGCGTGAGATGATTGAGATGATGGTATTCAAAACAGGCGATGTCCGCCGCGATTTTGAACCCGGCCTGGCACAAGTCCTGGTAAAGCTGGTAATCCCTGGCCTGCCCGGTCCATTTGAAAATCCGGGTCACGCCTTCCCGGATCAGTTCCCTGGCGTCCTCCCCATTCAGGCCGTTTTGTTCCTGGTTTTTGAGGATCAATTCCTTCGCCCGGTCGGAAAAGACCTCGCGGGACTCCAGCAAGGCTTCAATGCGTTGGCGGATGCCTGCGTCAAAATAATCCGTCATCAACAGGGAGCAGAAAATCCGGTGCTCTGGATTCAGGGAGGAACGAAAGGCGGTGGCCACGATGGGCTGGCTCCTGGCGCCCACGTTGGTCATGTCGTAGAAATTGTGCGGCTCCAACCCGAAGGCGGNNATCCGCCCACCCAGCGGTATTCCGAGGGCTTGCCGATGCGGATGGCGCCGTGCCGTTCGCCGCTGGTTTTGTCCAGTTGCTCGTCGGACAGGCTGAATCCCACGTGAACGCGGGACAGCAGCGCGCGCGCGGCCTGGTTGCAAATCTTATTGACAAGCAGGGATTTGTCGTAGAGGGGAACCTCCCGTCCGAACATGGCGGACAGCTCGGCAAAGAGCCTGTTCTGCATCTCAATCTTGTTGGCAAATTCGCGGCTCATGCGCGGACGATCAAAGCTTTGCCACGAGCCCGGTTCGGATGGATTTCTCCTCGGCCTCGCAGATTTCCAGCGCCGTCAGGCCGTCGCGGGCGGTGACCATGGCCGGGCGGCGGCGGTTGGCCACGCATTCGACAAAGTAGCGAATTTCCGCGCCGTACCCGTCCGGTTCATCGAAATGAATGGAGCGGGTGTCCTGGCCCGGTTCGCTGATCTGCAGGGCGTCGGCGCCGCGCGCAAAACTGAAATCCAGGGCGGCCCGTTCGCAATGAACCGTGAACGCCATGTCGAATCCCTTCGTTTGCAGCCAGCTTCCCTCCGCGTAAACCGCCGGGCCGCCGGGATAAATGTATTGCGTCACCACGTGGTCAATCGAACCCGCCGCGTCCATCACGCCGGTGGAAAAAACGGCGTCCGGCCGTCCGCAAAGAAATTGCGCGAAATCCGAGTCGTGAATGTGCAAATCGAACAAGGCTCCGCCCAGGTCCATGCCGCCGGCGTAGGTGCCTTGCCCGCTCCAGCCGGGCCGCTCCGACACGCGGCGGAAACGCGCGGCCAGCAACTTTCCGTAGGCGCCCTTTTCGACCGATTGCTTGAGCCAGCTCCAGCCCGGCCAGAATCTCATGCACATGGCCGGCATAAAAAATCCTGGCGATGACTCCGCCACGTTCACAATCTCGCGGGCCGCCGCCGACGTGCGGGCCAGCGGCTTTTCGCACAGCACATGTTTGCCCGCCGCCAGCGCGGCCAGTGCCATCTCGGCGTGGGCCGCCCCGGGCGTGCAGATGTCGACGAGGTCGACGTCGTCTCGCCCGACGACCTCGGCCCAGTCGTCGCTCCAAGAGGCGAAACCGTAAAGCTCGGCATGGGCGGCGAGCACAGCCCGGTCCCGCCCGCACAGCACGGCGAGCTCGGGCGTCAGGCGGCTGGCTTCCAGCGCCGCGGCGCGTGCCCAACCGAAGCCATGGGCGCGTCCCATGAAACCCTGCCCGATGACCGCCACCCGCAGCGCCCGACGCCGGCTCATGCCTTCATTCACCTACCCTCCCCCAGGGGAGCCGCCTCCTGCGCTCGGTCACCAGGCGACACAATCTCCCAGTCAACGCTGCCTCCTCGTCAACGCTGCACGCTAGCCCGCGGCTCGCCAAGCCCGTACGGGGGCCGGCGGAGCGTATCCTTAGCCCCATGGCGCAAGCCGGTCCCGCTCTGGCGGAACTCCAACAGACGGCTCAGCAGCTGCGACGTGAGATCGTGAAGACGGTCGCCCACGCCCGGGGCGGCCACCTGGGGGGCCCTCTCTCCGCCGCCGACATCCTGACCGCGCTTTATTTCCGCGTGCTCAACATCCGGCCCGAAGAGCCCGGTTGGCCCGACCGTGACCGCTTCATCCTGTCCAAAGGGCACAGTTCTATCGCCCTTTACGGCGTTCTCGCCCTGCGCGGGTACTTCCCGGTCGAGGAGCTCCTCAGCTTCGACTCGATGGGCTCGCGCCTACAGGGCCACCCCGACATGCACGCCCTGCCCGGCCTCGACATGTCGAGCGGCTCTTTGGGCCTCGGCTTTTCCGCCGGCGTCGGCATCGCCCTCGGGGCCAAGCTGGCGCAAAAAGCGTTTACGACCTTTGTCATGGTGGGCGACGGCGAGTGCAACGAGGGCATCGTCTGGGAAGGCGCCCACGTGGCCCAGCGCTACGGCCTTGACAACCTGGTCGTCATCGTCGACAAAAACGACCTCCAGCAGTTCGGTTGGCGCGCCGGCCCGCCAGGCCAACGCCGGCCTCCTTACAGCGGCGACGAATTGCGTCTTAGATGGGAGGCGTTCGGCTGGGCGGTGTCGGAGGTGGACGGCCACGATATTGCCGCCGTCATCCCGGCGCTGGAAGCGGCCAGGACGCTGGAGGGGCGGCCCGCCGTCGTGATCGCCCACACCGTGAAAGGCAAGGGCGTGTCGTTCATGGAAGGTGACTACCGATGGCACACCCGGGCCCCGACCAGCCAGGAGCTGGGAGCGGCATTGGCTGAGCTTTCCGGCCCAGCCGGCCAAAACGGGGCCGGCCAAAACGGGGCGAGCTGACGTGGCGCTGCCCACCGGCAAGGCCCTTCGTACCGTCTTCGGTGAGACCGTGGCCGAACTGGCCAATGACGACCCCCGGATCCTCGTCCTGGACGGCGACGTGGGCAGTTCCACGGGGGCCGAGATCTTCGAGGCCGCCCACCCGCAGCGGTTCCTCCAGATGGGGATAGCCGAACAGAACATGCTCGGCGTGGCCGCCGGCCTGGCCACCGTGGGCTTCGTCCCCATCGTCTCGTCGTTCGCCTGCTTCGTCGTGGCCCGGGCGCTCGACTCGGTCCGCGTGCTGATCGCACAGCCGGCCCTCAACGTCAAGATCATGGGGGGCTACACCGGCCTGCTGACGGGCATGACCGGCAAGACCCACCAGATTTTCAATGACATTGCCATAATGCGCACTCTGGCCAACATGACCGTGCTGGCGCCGGCGGACGAGGTGGAGGCACGCCAGGCCATCGCGGCAATGATCTCGCTCGACGGTCCCGTTTACATCCAGATGACACGCGAGCCGTCGCCGGTCCTTTTCGACGCCGGTTACCGCTTTGAGGTCGGCGCTTCGGTGAGGGTGCGAGAAGGCGCCGACGTCACCCTGGTGAGCACCGGCGTCCAGACGGCCCGGGTCTACGAGGCGGCCGAGATCCTGGGCGGGCGGGGCATCGAGGCCACCGTCCTGCACGTCCCGACCATCAAACCGATCGACGAGGAGGGCATCGTCCAGGCCGCCCGGGCCAGTGGCTTTGTCGTGGTGGTGGAGGACCAGACCGTCCTGGGCNNAGCGCACGATCTCGAGGCCCTCGCCGGTCCAGCGCAACGAGCGCAAGTCCGCCACCACGACGTCAGGGGCACCATCCGCGGACCGTTGGCCCACACCGACGACAGCGCCGGCGCCGGCGGCCCGGGCCGCGCTTATACCCACGGGCATGTCCTCGACGACGACAGTCGCCGCCGTCGGTACGCCGAGGCGCTCGGCCGCCTTGCGGTACCCCTCCGGGTCGGGCTTGCCCTGCGCCACGTCGTCCGCGGTGACCAGAGCGTCCGGGCACGGCAAACCGGCCGCCCGTAAACGGGCCAGGGCCAGGTCGGCGCGACCGGAGGTCACGACGGCCCAGCGGTCGGCGGGCAATGAGGCGAGGAGGGCGGCGGCGCCCGGGATGGCCCGCACGGTGGCGGCGTCCTCGATCTCGTACCGGTCGATCTGCGCCAACCGCTCGGCCCGGTGCTCCTCGGGCACCACCATGGCGACGGTGTCCACGGAGCGCCGGCCGTGCACGAGGCTGTTCACCGCCGCCGGCTCCAGACCGAGCTCAAGGGCCCAGCGGCTCCAAGCCGCGGTGACGCTCGCCAAGGAGTCGACGAGCACGCCGTCGCAGTCGAAAAGCAGGCCACGGCACGCGAGAAATGTCACCGTCCCCGGGACGCTCATGTCCACCCGACCGGAATGTCTACCAGACAAGGCGGTCCCGCCTCCACGTCCGGGAAAAAATGACCTGCTCGGCGGCCGTTCCCGTTACTGAGTAGCCGGCTTGGGGGACAGGCAGAACGGGGGCCCGTAGCCGAGGTGGTGTCAGTACTAGGCGAAAAGGGCAGCTAACCACCTCGACGGGCCCGGCCCCGGGATGCAGGCTGTGAGCTACAGCCCGCCCACCCCGACGACTGAAAGGTCCCCCGGTGACATGAGCCAGGTCCTGCGTGTCGCCCGGTACCGGCTCGGGGCCACCTTCGCCCGGCGCCGGGGCGGGTACTTGGCCGTGGTCGTGCTGATCGGGCTGATCGGCGGGGTCGCCATGACGTCGGTCGAGGCCGGGCGGCGGACCCAGTCCTCCTACCCCACCTTCATGGCCAGCACCAACCCCTCGGACTTGACACTGTCAGTGGGGAGCACAGGCTCGGGCCTCGCCACTTTCGGCCCGGGACGTACGGCAATGGTCGCTCGGCTGGCGGACGTTAGACGGGTAGCCGCCCTCGTCACGCCGGCAGTGGTGCCCCTCGCGCCCGACGGGGCACCCGACCTCTCCGGCGTACAGGCCAATGCGGCGCAGTTCGTGGGCAGTTCCGACGGCATGTGGACCGACATGGACCGGGCCACGGTCACCGACGGCCGGATGGCTGACCCCGACCGCGTGGACGAAGCGGTGATGACCGCCAGCGCCGCCCGGATGAGCCACCTACACGTGGGCCAGGTCGTGGCCATGGGCTACTACACGAGAGCCCAGATCTCAGCCAAGGCGTTCGGCACCCCCCGCGTCGCACCGGCCCTGAAGGTGGACATGCACCTGATGGGGATCGTCGTGCTCAACCGCCAGGTGGTCGAGGACGACGTCGACCGCACTTCGGGCTTCGTGATCTTCACTCCGGCTTTTATGCGGGCGGTCAGCGCCGTGTCACCGGGCGGGCAGCTGACCTTGGCCCCGGGCGCGCCGACCCTCTACGGGCTGCAGCTCGACCACCGCGGCCACGACGTGGCCGCGGTGGAACAGGCCTTCGTCAACGTCAGCCGGCCCGGTTCTGATTTCCTGTTCAACGCCACCTCACGGGTGGTGGGCGAAGTGGAACTAGCCCTCAAGCCAGAGTCGGTCGCCTTGGGCGCCTTCGGGGTTATCGCCGGCCTGGTCGCCCTGCTCGTGGGCGTGCAGGCCATCTCCCGCCAGCTGCGCTGGGACGACGAGGACCGCCGAGTCCTGCGGGCCCTGGGGGCGGGCCCGGCTATCACCGCCAGTGACGGCCTGATCGGCGTCCTGACCGCCGTCGTCCTCGGCTCGCTGGTGGCGGCGGCGCTGGCGGTGGCGCTCTCCCCTCTTGCCCCCCTGGGCCCGGTGCGCGTGGTCTACCCCGACCGAGGGGTCGCCTTCGACTGGACCGTGCTCGGCACCGGCGTGGCCGTGCTCATAGGCGTGCTCGGTGCCGCCGCTGTCGGGCTCGCCTACCTGCGGGCGCCGCATCGCGTCGCCCAGGGCCCAGGGCGGGCCACGCCCCGCACCTCGAGCCTGGCCCGGAGCGCGCAATCGGCGGGGATGCCCGTGGCCGGCGTGGTCGGGGTGCGTTTCGCCCTGGAACCCGGTCAGGGCCGCACATCGGTGCCTGTCCGCTCGGCACTGGTGGGCGCCGTGCTGGCGGTGGCGGTGGTGCTGTCCGCCCTCACCTTCGCCAGCAGCCTGGGCACCCTGGTCTCGCACCCGCCGCTGTACGGGTGGAACTGGGACTACATGTTGAGCACCAGCAACGACGTCCCGCCCCAATCCCTAAAGGCGCTCGACCACGACCCCGACGTGGCCGCTTGGTCCGGGGCCGACCTCTTCCCCGTCCAGATCGACGGGCAGTTCGTCCCCAGCATCGTGGCCAACCCGAACGCCCGAGTGGCCCCGCCCGTCCTGTCGGGGCATGGCCTGGGCGCCGACAACGAGGTCGTGATGGGGTCCGCCACCCTGGCCTTGCTGCACAAGCACGTCGGCGAAACCGTCTACCTCAGCGAAGGGACCCCCAGGAGCGCACCCTTCTACATCCCGCCGACCCCGTTGGTGGTGGTCGGGACGGCCACCTTCCCTGCCATCGGCTACTCCAGCATCATCGCCAGCCACCCCTCGATGGGCACCGGGGCACTGGTCCCGAGCGCGGTCGAGCCCCCGGCGTGGCAGCGCGCCTCGGTCAGCCCCGACCCCATGCTCAACGGGCCCCAGTACGTCTTCGTCCGGCTGCGTAAAGGGGTGAGCCTGGCCGCCGGCCGGGCCGGCCTGCAACGCATCGCCACCGCCGCCAACAACGCCATCAATGCCGACCCCCAGGCGGAGGGCAACGACAGCGTCAGCGTCCTCGGGGTACAGCGCCCGGCCCAGATCGTCAACTACCGGACCATCGGGGCCACGCCGGTGGTGCTGGCCGCCGCGCTCGCCGCCGGGGCCGTGCTCGCCCTCGCTCTCACCCTCACGGCCTCCGTCCGCCGCCGGCGCCGGGACCTGGCCCTGCTCAAAGCGCTCGGGTTCACCCAACGGCAGCTCTCGGCCGCCATCGCCTGGCAGTCGACCGTCGCCGCCGTCATCGGCGTCGTGATCGGCACGCCCCTGGGCATCGTCATCGGCCGCCAGTTGTGGACCTTGTTCGCCCACAATCTCTCGGCCGTGCCCGACCCCACCACGCCCGTCCTGACGGTGGTCCTCGTCGTGCTCGGTGCCCTCATCTTCGCCAACCTCGTCGCCGCCTTCCCCGGGCGCACCGCCTCCCGCACCCCGACTGCCCTGGTGCTGAGGACCGAGTGAGCTGCTCACCCCCCGGCCGCCGGGGCGACCGGTGCCCTCGGCCTCACCCTGGCCGCGTCCGTGCGCNNCTTGTCGCCGCCCTTCCCGGTAGGGGCGCGGCGAGGACCCCGACGGCGCTGGTCCTGCGAGCGGAGTAGCACCGTTAATGCGGTCTTAACACGGGCGCCGGCCATTACAGGGACGGAGCCACCTGGCGCTCCTATATGGTCGTCGGGGTGCAGCTGAGCCCTCATGAGACAGACAAGCTGGTGGTCTCGATGGCCGCGCTGGTGGCCCGGGAAAGGCTGGGCCGGGGCGTGAGGCTCAATTACCCCGAAGCCGTAGCACTACTTTCGAGCTTCGTGATGGAGGGCGCCCGCGACGGCAGGACCGTGGGCGAGCTCATGGCTACCGGTCGCACCGTCCTGGGGCGTGAGCAGCTGATGGACGGAGTCCCGGAAATGCTCGAGAAAGTCCAGGTGGAGGCTACGTTCCCGGACGGCACCAAGCTGGTCACCCTGCACCACCCGGTGCCATGACCCCGCCATGACCTCCGGCCCCGCATGACCCCAGGCCCGGCATGACCCCCGGCGAGACCGTTTATGGCGAAGGCACGATCGTCCTGGTGGAAGGCCGCCCGCTGACGGCACTACGGGTGGACAACACCGGCGACCGCCCGGTACAGGTGGGCTCCCATTTCCATTTTGCGGAAGCCAACCCGGCCCTTGTTTTCGACCGGGCCGCGACCCGCGGCAAAAGACTGGCCGTGCCGGCGGGCACGAGCGTGCGTTTCGAGCCCGGCATTGCCCTCGATGTCCAACTCGTCCCGTTCGCCGGGGCCCGCTACATCGCCGGCTTCCGGGGAGAGGTGAAAGGGCCCGTGGATGCCTGAGGTCACCCGCTCCCGCTACGCCGCCCTTTACGGGCCGACGGCGGGCGACCGGGTGCGCCTGGCCGACACCGACCTGTTCATCGAGGTCACCGAGGATCTGTGCGGAGGCCCCGGCCGAGCCGGGGAAGATCGGCGCCGAACATCACGCTAAATGGGAGGTACAGCTCTTTGCCTCGTGAACGTCCTCTCCGTATCGGCATCGGCGGCCCCGTGGGCAGTGGGAAGACCGCCCTCGTCGCCGCTCTGTGCCGCTCGTTGTCGCCCCACTGGTCGCTGGCCGTGGTGACGAACGACATCTACACCACCGAAGACGCGGCCATACTCCTGCGCGAAGCCGTGCTGCCACCCGAG
This sequence comes from Acidimicrobiaceae bacterium, assembly GCA_003166025.1. Classification (GTDB taxonomy): domain Bacteria; phylum Actinomycetota; class Acidimicrobiia; order Acidimicrobiales; family Palsa-688; genus Fen-671. The sequence continues at coordinate 9,251 of PMWT01000212.1, forward strand.
CGAATTCTGGCCGTTAGGACCGGGTGCTGTCCTCACACGGCTATCCGGGACGACATTTCCGCCAATCTGGAGGCGGTCGAGGCACACGAAAAGAGCTTTCCCGACCTTGATCTCGTCCTCATCGAGTCAGGTGGCGACAACCTGACGGCCACCTTTAGCTATGGCCTGGTCGACGCCCAGATTTTCGTCATAGACGTGGCCGGCGGGGACAAGGTCCCCCGCAAAGGCGGACCGGGCATAACCCTTTCCGACCTCCTCGTGATCAATAAGACGGATCTTGCCCCCCTGGTCAACGCTGACCTCGGCGTTATGGACCGGGACGCGCTGAAGGCGAGGGGCCGACGCCCTTTCACCTTCCTCAGCCTGGCCCGCGACCCCCTGGCCAAGCCCGTCTCCGCCTGGCTCGAGGGCGCCCTGGCGCAGCGGTGCGCGGCAAAGCCGAGCTGACGGCATCGGCTCCCACCCGCCAGGACAGGGCGGGAGAAGGTTGCCGCTTGAGCTGGGTGCGCGACGCCCCCCCGATGGCGTTCAGGGCGGCTCCCGGCGCGGTATACCTTGTCGGCACGGCCGCTTCGCCCGTCGGCGACGACCAGATCTCGTTGCAGGTGACGGTGGAGCGAGGTGCCCGGCTCACGCTGCGGTCGGTGGCCTCCACGATCGCCTGGGCCTCCACCGGGTCGTCTTTTTCCATAGAGGTGAGAGTCGAGGAAGGCGGGACGCTCGATTGGCGCCTGCAACCGCTGGTGGCCTCGGGAGGGTGCGATTTCTCCCAGAGGGCACACGTCTCGCTGGCCCCCGGCGCCCGCCTGCGCTGGGCCGAGGAGATCGTGCTCGGCCGCTATGGCGAGGGCCCGGGGCGGCTGGACCTGCGGCTCGACGTGGACGTGGACGGACGGCCCTTGCTCCGTCACGGCCTGGAAGTGGGGCCGGCTGCCCCGGGCTGGGACGGCCCGGCCATGCTTGGTGCCAGTCGGGCCGTCGGACTGGTCCTCACTGCCGGTGACGGTGAGCACGCCAGTGGCGCGGCGGCCGGCACTGGGTGGGCAGCCATGCCCCTGGACGGTCCCGGGGCACTCGTACAGGCGGTGGCCCAGGACCTACCCGGCCTGCGCCAGGCTCTCGCCTGGGCCGCCGACGGGAGGGCGCAGCCCAGCTGAGACGGGACGTCCCGGCTGAGACGGCGGCCGCCGAGCGCCCGCGACTCTAGACTGAAAACTGTGACGACCTCCGCAAATGCACCGTTAAGTGTTCAGGACTTTGAACTGCTCTTCGATGAGCTCAAGAACTGGGGACGATGGGGCCCGGACGACGAGCTCGGTACCCTCAACTTTCTCGGGCCAGCGGAGGTGATAGCCGCCTGCAAGCTCGTGACCCAAGGACGACGGGTCCCTTTGAGCCGCCGGCTTGACACCAGTTCCGGCCCTGACAATCAAAGGCCGGCATTGCATTACATGACGCGCATGGCGGAGCGCGCTGGTTCCGAGCCCACGTTCTACATGGACTTTTTCGGGACCGACTATCACGGCAAGTCGGTAAGCCACATTGACGCGCTCTGCCACGTCGCCTATAAGGGGGTGCTCTACAACGGGAGGCGAGGGGACGAGACGGTCAACTCGACAGGTTCGAGCTTCGCCCCTATTTCCGCCCTAGCCAGTGGGGTGGCCGCTCGTGGTGTGCTGCTCGACGCACCGAGAGCGCGCCGCGTCGATTGGCTCGAGCCCCCCTGTGCCTTGGGCTCAGAAGACCTGGGCGAGATCGCATCCGCATTGGGGGTCGAGTTGCGGCGCGGCGACGTAGTCCTCGTGCGCACCGGGCATGTGCGTCGCCGGCAAGCATTGGGACCGTGGGACCCGGACCTGTCCAGCGCCGGCTTAGCCTCCTCCTCCCTGCGTTTGCTGGCCGATTGCCAGGTCGCATTGTTGGGCGGTGATGGCGACAACGATGCCCACCCCTCCCCGGTGCCGGAGATCGACCACCCTGTCCACATCTTGGCCATGAACGCCATGGGAATGTGCCTGCTCGATAACCTCGACCTCGAGGCCCTGAGCGCGGCCTGCGAGGAGGCCGGGACATTCGAGTTCCTCCTCACCGTGGCCCCCCTGATCATCCCGGGGGGCACCGGGTCGCCCGTCAACCCAATTGCCATCCTTTGAGCTCCCGGCCACGCGGGAGCTCATCTGCTCAACACCCGAAGACTAAGGTGGCTCGGGGTCACAGACGTTAGGAGAGAGCAGTGATGCAGAGGCAAAGAGGTCTTTTTGGGTTGTCCTCGGCGGTCACCAGGACCACTGCGCACGCACACTCGGAGATGGCCTCGGTATGAGCGAGATGCTACGTTTCCCCGACGGCTTCCTATGGGGCACCGCAACGGCGTCCTACCAGATCGAGGGGGCAGTCGACGAGGACGGGCGCGGCCCGTCCATCTGGGACACCTTCTGCCACACGCCGGGAAAGGTCTTTCACGGCGACACCGGCGATGTCGCCTGTGACCACTACCACCGCTGGGAGGAGGACGTCGCCTTGATGGCCCAGCTCGGGGTCAACTCCTACCGGATGTCGGTGGCGTGGCCCCGGGTACAACCGGAGGGCTCTGGGGAGTACAACCAATCTGGTATCGACTTCTACCGTCGGCTGCTCGACAGTCTTGTTGAGCACGGCATAGCACCGGTTGTCACCCTTTACCACTGGGACCTGCCCCAGGCGCTCCAGGACCTCGGAGGATGGACTAGCCGGGACACTTCAAAGCGGTTCGCTGACTACGCTTACGAGGTCGTCAGCGCCCTGGGCGAGAGGGTGCGTCTTTGGATAACGCTCAACGAGCCCTGGGTCTCCTCTCACCTGGGTTATGGAGAGGGCGAGCATGCCCCCGGGACCGCAGACCTGTCCTCGGCCATCCGCGCCTCCCACCACCTGCTGCTTGGCCATGGGCTGGCGGCCAAGGCCGTCCGGTCGGTCATGGCCCCGCCTTCAAGCTTGGGCATCACGCTAAACCTTGCTCCGACCCGTCCGGCTTCCAACTCTGACGCCGACGCGGAGGCGGCGCTCCGTGTCGACGGCTATGCGAACCGGTGGTTCCTGGGCCCCCTCTTCAAAGGTACGTACCCCAAGGACCTTGCCGACCTTTTCCACCCGGTGACCGGGGACAGCCACGTGCACGCCGGCGACCTGGAGACGATCGCCACCCCCATCGACTTCTTGGGGGTCAACTATTACTTTTGCCACACTGTTGCTGACAGCCACGGTGCTCCTCAGCCGGGCACGGCACCTTTTGGCCCTGCCGTGCTCCGGGCCGTGGGGCGTCCCGACGCGGCGGTCCCCGTAACGGGAAGAGGATGGCCGGTCCAACCCGACGGCCTGACCGAGATCTTGGTGCGCCTCCGCCACGAGTACGGCCCCGTGCCCATCTACCTGACCGAGAACGGCGCCGCCTTCCACGACTATGTGGATCCCGATGGGGCCGTGAAGGACCCCGAACGCGTCGACTACCTGGAAAGCCACCTCAAAGCCGCCCACGCCGCCATAAGCGCGGGCGTCGATTTGCGGGGCTACTTCTGCTGGACGTTCACCGATAATTTCGAATGGGCGGCGGGGTACTCCCAGCGTTTTGGGCTGATCTGGGTCGACTTCAAGACCCAGGAACGGATCCTGAAGACTAGCGCTTCGTGGTATGCCGAAGTGGCCAGGCGCAACGGCTTAGAGATCGGGCGCCGGTTATGAGGGGCTCGGTGGACCTATTTGACGGCTCGACACTAAGCGGGTGGCACGCCGTGGCGCGCCTGCCGACGGCGACCTACCCCGGGGCCGACGAGCCCAGTACCGCGTCGGAGCGGTACCGTAGCGCCCAGGAGAACCCAGCGCGTTGGTACGTGTCTGACGGTGCCATCGTCGGCGAGCAAGCCCCCGGCGGCGGTGGCTTCGGAGGCTACCTGGTCACTGACGAGGTGTTCGGCGACTTCGAGCTACTCATCGAGGCGTGGCCCGACTGGCCTGCTGACACCGGCATAATGGTGCGCAGTACGGGGCTGGGGTCCCAAGGCTTCCAAGTCCTGCTCGATCACCGCAAGTCTGGTGGGATCGGAGGCTTCTACGGGAATGGGACCGGCGGTTTCCATGCCCTTAGCTACAACGTCGACGTGCGCCACGGGCCGGATGGGCAGCCCGAAGCGCTCATCGAAGAAGACGCGGCGACCACTCTGGAACCGGTCACGGAACAGAAGCGCCAGATGCTCGCCTTTGCCGCTCCCCCAGCGGTTTTCTTCGATGCCTGGCACTGGGGTTCGTGGAACAGTTTCAGGATCCGCTGTGAGGGCCGCTACCCGGTGTTGACCACCTGGGTCAACGGCGAGCGCATCTACGAGCTGGATACCGGCACCATTGAGCACCCCCATTACGACGCCGAGGCCGTGGCCCAGCTCCTCGGCCGCCAGGGCCATATCGCCCTCGAGGTGCACGACACCGACCGCCTTGGCGATGCCCGTTGGGGCGACGGCGCCTGTTGCCGTTGGCGGAACATCAAGCTGTCCGCCCTCTAGTTCGGTAGTTGTCAGGTGGCACACCTGAGCGTCTACTGTTAGGCCACACGCGCTTTTGTGGGTGGCCGGTGGCGCGGGTCGGGTGCCGTGACAAAGGGAAGACTGATCGGTGGTGAGCTTGCAATGGTGGGCCCCAGCAAATTTGCGATAGTCGGGAGCGGTTGGCGGGCCGAGTTTTTCGCCCGTTTGGCACGGCTGTTACCTGAACGGCTGACCCTGGTAGGCGCCGCCGTCCGGCGCCCCGAGTCGGTCGAGGCGGTAAGCCAGCGTTGGGGGACCGCTGTGTACCTGTCGCCCGATGAGCTCGTGAGCAAGCAGCACCCCGAATTCGTGATAACGAGCATCCCTCGGGCGGTCAACCCTGAGGTCGTCGCGGGCCTGGTCGCCTCCGGGACCCCGGTACTGAGCGAGACCCCCCCGGCAACGGACCTCGAGGGCATGCGCCAGCTCTGGGCGGAGGTCGGCGACAGCCAGTTGGTGCAGGTGGCGGAGCAATACCTGCTCCTACCCGGCCACGCGGCGCGTCTGGAAGTCGTCAAGCGGGCCCTGATCGGCCAACCAACATCAGCACAGGTGTCGTCGACGCATGATTATCACGCCGTGTCCATGATGCGGGGCTTCCTCGGCGCCGGTTACGGGCCGGCCACAGTGTCGGCCGTACGCTTTTCCGGCCCGCTGTCCAACCCGCTTTTACGCGACCAGTGGAACGAGGACGATACACCCCAGCCGGCTTCGACGATCCTGGCCACCATCGATTTCGGCGGTTCCTGGGGGTTGTACGACTTCACCGACAACCAGTGGCACAACCAGCTCCGGCTGCGCCGCGTCCTGGTCCGGGGGAGCCTGGGCGAGATCCAAGACGACACGGTCGTCCGTCTCGCCGCTCCTCGTACCATCATCCGGTCGCCACTTCAGCGTTACCAGCTCGGCCAGGACCTCAACCTCGACGGCCATGACACCGAGCACATCTCCTTCGAAGGTCACGTTGTCTGGCGCAACCCCTTCCTCGGCGCCCGCCTCATGGACGATGAGATCGCTGTCGGGTCGATAATGGTGGCCACGGGAGCGTGGGCCCGGCAGGAAGGTGCCCCGCCCTACCCATTGGCGCAGGCCTGCCAGGACCACCTCATTGGCCTGGCGATGCACGAAGCGGCTGAAAAGCAAGCGCCGGTAGTCACCGGCATGGAGCCGTGGGCCGACAAGGAGTGATCGGGCCGCCCAGGCCCACCGACCCGTCCAGCCAACTGCGATGGTAGTCTTGCGCTGTGCCGTTGATTCGTATTGATATGAGTGACGATATAGATAGCGAGCAGCAGGCTGCTATTAGCGACGCCATCAACGATGGGCTGGTCGAAGCTATCAATATGCCGCCGAAAGACCGGTTCCAGATTTTTACCCGTCACCCGGCGGGGGAACTGGTGTTCGACCCCGCCTTTCCCGGCGGCGTGAAACGCGAGAAGATCATTTACTTGCAGATCCTGCTTTCCCGGGGCCAGAGCGAGGAGTCCAAGCGGGCTATCGGACGATCTGTCAACGCTGCACTGGTGAAATGCGGCATCAGGAGCGATGACGTTTTCATTGCCATGTACGAGAACGGCGGGGCGGACTGGGCTGCTGGGATGCCTTCCTGAAAAAGAGCTCCCAGGAGCGCCGGCGCTAAGCGTGTGGCCAGGCCGGCGGCGAGTTGTTAGCCGTTATTGGTGTCAGCAATCTCTACGATCGTTATCGATGCCGTTGTGAAGCTGACCTGTCCATAGGTCGTAACCACAAGGCCCAGGATGGTGTCCGCTGATGCCGTAATGAGCAGATTGTCCGAGACGTCGGCGTACGAGCCTTCCGGGCTTTCTGACGTCGGGTCGACCGTCAACGAATAGCTCACCTCATAGGTACCCGCTGTGGCGAGCCAGAAGCTGCCGGGACCTGTGGTGATATCTGTCCCCACCGCCGGTCCGGTGGTGTTGAACTGGACAATGTTGCCGTCTCCCCAGTTCGTAGGCGAGTTGTCGTACCAGCTACCTGCGGCCAGCGCCCCTCCCGGGCCTTGGTGACCGGTCGAGCCTGTCAGGCCTTGGGGGCCAGTGGCACCTGTAGGGCCGATCAAGCCGGCCGCCCCCGTAGCACCCGTAGAGCCGGTCGGGACGATGCCCACGATGGGCGCGTCTAGGTGCTTGCCCTTCATGTCGCCATAGGAGCGTGCGCAGAGTGTATACACGACCACTGTCCGTTGACAAGGCTGCGGTCCTCGGGCCCTGAGCTAAAGCGGTGAGCCTCCCGACGCCTCCGCCTAGCGTGAGGACCGTGCCACGAGCGACGACCGGGAGCGAGGCGACCCCGGCGGCGAGGCGGCCGCAGGTGCCCGGGCATGGCCTCGCCGGACTGGGCCGGGTCGGCCCGGTGGGGCCGGCGCTGGTGGGGGCGGCGTTCATCTCGTCATCGGCCGTGATCATGCGCCTGGCGGGCACGGCCGCGGGCACGACCGCTTTCTACCGGTGCGCGCTGGCGTTGCCGGGCCTGGCCGTGCTCGCCTTCTTCGAGCAACGCCGGAGCGGCCCGCGGGTCTTCAAGGAACGGGCCCGGGCGGCGGTCGCAGGCGGGTTCCTCGGCGTCGACCTGGTCTTGTGGACGCACTCCATCTACGACGTGGGAGCCGGGGTATCGACCGTCCTCGGCAACCTTCAGGTGGTGTTCGTCGTATTTGTGACGTGGGCCTTTTTCCGGGAACGTCCTCGTTCGGGGTTCCTCGCCGCCCTGCCTGTGGTGGTGCTGGGCGTGGTCCTGGTGGCCGGCCTCTTGGGCAAGGCAGGCACGGGCTACCACCCCCTGGCCGGCGTGCTATATGGCATGGGCACCTCCGTCACCTATGCCGCTTTCCTCCTCGTCTTACGGGGGAGCACCAAGACCTCGTCACATGTGGCCGGCCCGCTCGCCGACGCCACGGCCGGGGCCGCCTTCGCCGCCCTGGCGCTCGGGGCCGCCCTCGGCGAGCTCAGCTTCGCCCCGCCCCTCAGCGCCTTCGGCTGGTTGTTGCTGACGGCCTTCGCCAGCCAGACGGTCGGATGGTTGCTGATCACGTGGTCGTTGCCCCGTCTACCGGCCGCCCTGTCGTCGTTGCTGCTGCTTTTCCAGCCCGCCGTCTCCCTGGTCATGGCGGCCGTGGTCCTGTCCCAACGGCCGACCGCCCTGCAGTGGGCGGGTGCCCTGCTCGTCTGCGGCGGCGTCCTGGCCGCGGCCCGGTCCGCCCGAGCCCCCGCCGTCACCCCAACCGAGGAACCCGGCTTGATTTAGAAATCTGAAGTCGGTCCCCTAGGGGACGGGGACTTCCTTGGGCACGTCCAGGCCCTCAAAGTGGAACGTCGAGGGCGAACGGCGTCCAGCCCACCAGGCGAAAGCGACGCCGAGGGCGAGCAGTACGGCGAAGGTCTGGTCGACCCCTACGCCAATGGCCTTGGGCCCGTAGATGAAAAAACACACCAGGAGAGCGCCCATGACCACGCTCGAGAACACGGCACCGGCGGTCAGAAGGCGGTGGGCGTGCGGCTGGAGCTGGACGTCAGGAAGGCGCTTGTGCCCGGTGGTGAGGAACACCGTCGCCGTCACCGAATCGAGGAAGAACTCGGCCAACAGGAAGAAGCCGGCCCCCGACAGCACGAGGTTGAAGAACGACCCGAGCGATGAGACGAACAACTGCAACCCGACGACCACAGCAGCGAGGCCGAGCGAGGCGAGGATGGCGACGTGGGGTACATGATGGCGGTTGAGCTTTCCAAAGCTCGCCGGGATGAGCCGTTCCCGGCCCATGGCGTACAGGGCACGGGTGAGGATGAAGCTCGTGAGCCACAGCCCGCCCGCGGTCGAGAGCAGGATCGGGACCAGCATGGCCCACGGCTCGCCCGGCAACATGCGGTGAGACCACACGGCGAGCGGGTCGGTGGAGCCCGCCAGTTGGGCTAGCGGGGTCTCGCCCAGCATCAGGGGGTAGAGCACGGCGTAGAAAAGCAGTGCCCCGAAGGCGCCGATGATCCCTCCGACCCCGGGGTGGTGGCGGGGGCGTTGGGACTCCTCGGCGGCGTAGCTGTCGATCTCCCATCCGTCCAGGATGGTGGCGGCTATCACGGCGACGATGAGGATGCCGCCGATGGGAGGTTTGCCGAAGTGGACCGGGACCGAGAGCCGGTGCCAGTTGAACGCGCCCAAGACCCCGAAGCCAGCCAGGGAGACCATCTCGACGCAGAAGAAGACCTGGGTGATGCGCGCCGTCGGCCTCCCGCCCAGCAGGAGCGGCACGGCGGCAAACGCGATCCAGAAAAGGGTCATGGCCATCTGCACCGTGGCCGGGGCGTGGTAGTGCGGTGCGATGAGGGCGAGGGTGTAGGAGCCGGCCGGGATGGCGATCGGAGGGATCGACAAGAAGTAGGCCAGGATCAGGATCCAGGCCTGGTAGCGCGACGCCGTCTTGCCGATCACGCGGGCCGACCAGTGGTAGGAGGCACCGGCGTGGGGGAAGTGCCGGTTGAGCAAACGGAACACGAAGCTCGAAACGATGAAGGGCACAGCCAGGACGGCGATGGCAGGCAACGTCCACCATCCCGCGTCCGCCGCCATGACCCCGCCGGTGGCGGCGACGGAGAACAGTGGGCCTACGCTCGAGACGGACAACGGCACGAGGTCCCAGATGTGGAAGGACTGGCGCAGGCGGCGCTGCGAGCCCTCGGGGAGCCGTTCGCCAAGAGGTGGCACGTTGGTCAAAATCCGACGGACCTTTCTATCGACGCGCGCTGGTCTACTGATGCGAGCTGAGCGCAAAAAGAGAGCCTACGCGATTGACGAGAGCTACATGTATGGTTCGTCGACGGCCACCGGAGCGGATGGCTCTATGCCTAACGTTGCCCAACAAGGCGGTCGAACAAGGCGGTCGACCTGCCGGCCGGCCAGGCGGCATGATGCCTCCTCCCGGGTACATTTCGTGAGGACAACCATACGCTCGGGTTGAGAGGGCCCGACCTAGAAGTGGCCGCCGACAAGGCCGGCGGCGGCGCCGGCAAACGGTGTGGGCCCTCGGGCCAGGAGCTCTTCCAGCTCGTCGGCCGGAAGCGCGGACGAGAAAAGGAAGCCCTGGCCCAAACGACAACCAACGTCCAGGAGGATCTGGTGTTGTTCGGTAGTGGCCACCCCTTCGGCGATCACTCCCACCCCGATGCTCCGGCTCAGCTGCACGATCGTGCGCACTAGGTCCGTCGTCCGGTCGTCCTCGCCCAGCCTGGCCACAATGCTCGTGTCGATCTTCAGGAAATCGATCGGTAGGCGGTGAAGTGACTCCAGCGACGAATAACCGGTCCCAAAATCGTCGACGTGGACCTGGACGCGGCGGGCGCGCAACTCGTTCAGCATTTCCACCGACGCGTCGACATCGTCCATTAACACCCCCTCGGTTATTTCCAGAGCGATGAGATCGGGCGGCACGCCTGTCTCGAGGAGCACCCGGTCGAACTGGTTTAAGAACCGAGGGTCCCAGAACTCGCGGTTGGAAATGTTGATGCTCACCCGGGTGCCGGGCGCCAGTACCGAAGAGACGTGCCAGGCGACCATCTGGCGGCAAGCGTGGGCCACTACCCACCGCCCCATGGGCACGATAAGGCCTGAGTCCTCGGCCACGGTCACGAACTCATAGGCCGGCACCAATCCTCGTGTGAGGTGGCGCCAACGCACGAGTGCTTCGAGTGCTTCGACGGCCCCCGTGCCGAGGTCGGCGACAGGCTGGTAATGCAGCTCGAGGTAGCTGCCGGGAAGATCTGCGTCGGACCTGTTTTCGGCTCCGGCTTCGACGAGCGCGGCGCCGTTGGCGAAAAGTGCCCGCATGTTGGAAGGTACGAAAGATCCCGGGACCTGACCACGTTGAACGGAGCTCTCGATCGCCTGGCGGAGCTCGGTCTCGGTCTCGTGGCGAGCCACGGCGGAGGCGTGCATGGACTGGTCAAAGGTGGCGTAACTGCCGCGTGCGGTTGACTTCGCCCTGTACATGGCGATATCCGCGTCCCGCAGGACGTCCTCGGGGCAGTCATAGCCGGTCGCGCTGGTGGCCACCCCCAGGCTCCCTGCCACCACCACTTCGTGGCCGTCGAGCTGGTACGGCACCAACAGGCTGTCGAGCAGACGCCTCACTATCCCCTGGACGGAGACGAAGTCGGGGACGTCCAGCACCAGCAGAGCAAATTCGTCGCCGCCGAAACGGGCCGCGGTATCGGGCTCCCGTAGCTGCGCCCGGATGCGGTCGGCCACCTGGACCAAAAGCTTGTCGCCAAACTGGTGCCCCAGGCTGTCGTTGAGATTTTTGAAATTGTCCAGGTCGAGCCAGAGGACCGTGTAGGTGTAGCCGGGATGGCGCCGGGCGTTGGCGACGGCCTGGGAGAGCCGGTCCATGAACAGCACACGGTTGGGAAGGCCGGTCAAGCTGTCGAAGAGGGCCTGGTGGCGTAAGCGTTCTTCGAGCAGGTGCCGCTCGGTGACATCGGTCAGCGAGCCCACGATGCGAGTGGCGGGCTCCCCTGCGCCGGGGACGGCCAGACCGCGGCATAGCGCCCACTTATAAGTGCCGTCGCCGGCCCTGACCCGGTGCTCGTTGATCAGCGACGGTTGCTGGCCTTTTTTCAGGCCCGAAAGGGCGGAGAACAAAGCGGCGCGGTCATCAGGGTGCACCCGGAGCAGCCACTCCTCGGGCTCGTCACCGATCTCGGCGCTGGTGTAGCCGAGCATTTCCTTCCAGCGCGGTGAGTAGTAGACGGTGCCCCGGACGAGGTCCCAGTCCCACAGGCCGTCGTTGGCCGCCCGGGCGGCGAGGGCGTAGCGTTCCTCGCTCTCCCGCACGGCCTGCGCCATTTCCTTCTCCCGTTCGTACGAACGGGCCAGGTCCTCGCTGCGCTGGCTGAGAGAACGAATCAGAGCGCGGTAGTCCGGGGCCTCGCTGAACATGCCGTCCAAGGCCTACTCCTGCCTATCCGGCGCGCTGAGCAGCGCCCAGAGGGATGTCCACTTGGCCTTCATCGTCGGGTCCGGAGCATGGCTGAAGAGCGAAAAGAGCGCCATGCCACTCTCCGTAGCGGCATAAGTACAATTTCAGTACAGATCCCAGTACAGACCTAGGTACAAGAGTCAGTAAGCAGAAAGCCCGGGCGGCAGGGGCGTCCGGCCGGCCAGCGCCAGCAGCACCGCCTGTCCCTCGCCCTTTTTCACCAGCCGTCCGGTCACGAACCTCAGGCTCTCAACCAGAGCGAGAGGGGGCGCGGCCAGGTCGAGGCCCAGGGCGGTCGTGACATCGAGGCCGTGGACCGTGAGCTCGGAGATACGCGACGGGAGATAAGCACCGAGGGCCATGGTCCCGGCCGGGCTGCCGAGCGTGGTGTTGGCGGGCGTCCTCTCCACGAGGGCGATGGCCCGTCCGGACGCCGCCACCACGGCCCGGACGGGGTCGGCACCGAGGGCCGCCACGGCTTCCCGGCCGCGCTCGGCCACCGCCTCGTCGCTGAAATAGCTGCTCCCAGGTGCTTCCGGCGGGCGCGGCCGCAGAAGGTACTCCTCCAGTGTGGTGTGCGCCCGGTTGCCGTGAGCCACCAGTTCGAGAACGGACCAGTCGCCCAGGCCGTTCTGATGCCATGCCGTTTCGGGGACCAACCCGACCGCCTCGGCGAAAAAGCGCGACGCCATGCCGAACGCCTTCACCAACGGTCCCTCCATGAACGGCCCTCCTTTCCTCTCATGCCTGTCTCGGGCCCGTTCCTTCCGGTCCGTTCCTTNNGGTCCGTTCCTTCCGGTCCGTTCGTCCCGGGCCCGTTTCTTCCGGCTCGTGCTTTTCCGCAAACGCGGCTCGTAACCGGTCAACCGCGGCCGGCTCGACAGGTCCGGTCTACCATGACCGGTACGGACAACTACGACAAGCTGTCGCCGAAGGTCGTCCCGGGCGGGCCGGCACCTCACACCAGCCGCCCGGTCCCGCCCCCGGGCCAGCCGGCCCCGCACCCCAGCCGCCGGCCCCGGCCCCTCCGAGCGGCGGCGATATGCGCCCTGGCCGTGGCCCTACCTCTGCCTCCGGTCCTCGCCCTGGCGTCCGCCCCAGCCGGTGCCAGCCCTCTCCCCGGCGCGCCCAGGTGCGAGATCTTCCCGGCCGACAACGTCTGGAACACCCCGGTGGCCGACCTCCCCGTCGACCCCCGTTCGGCCCAGTACGTCGCTGCCATCGGCCCCGACGCCTCCCTCCACCCCGACTTCGGCCAAGGCGACTGGGACGGGGAGCCCATGGGCATCCCCTACAACGTGGTCGCCGAGACACAGCCCAAGGTCCCCGTCCATTTCATGTACGCGTCCGAGAGCGACCCCGGCCCCTATCCCGTCCCGCCCGACGCCCTGATCGAGGGCGGACCGACGAGCACCGGGGACCGTCACGTGATCGTCGTGGACACGGGCAACTGCACCGACTACGAGATGTGGTCCTCCTACCCCCGGCACGGAGGAACGTCCTGGCAGGCCGGCTCGGGGGCGGTGTTCCCGCTCACCTCTAACAGGTTGCGCCCAGCCACGTGGACCTCGGCCGATGCCGCCGGGCTTCCCGTACTGGCCGGGCTGGTCCGCGCCGACGAGGTCCGGGCCGGCCTGATCGACCACGCCATACGGGTCACGGTGCCGTGCACGGACAACCGCTTCATCTGGCCGGCCCGCCACGAGGCGGGCCAGGACGACGCCAACTGCCCGCCCATGGGGCTCCGGCTGCGCCTGAAAGCCTCCGTCCCCATCTCCCAGTTCCCGAGAATGGACCGTGTCATCCTCCAGGCCCTAAAGACCTACGGCATGATCGTGGCCGACAACGGCTCGCCGTGGTACATCACGGGCGCCGGCGGCAACTACTGGGACAACGACACCCTGCACGAACTGGGCGAGATCGCCGGCAGCGACTTCCAGGTGGTGAACGAGTCCTGTCTGGAGGTGTCCCCGGGATCGGGTGAGGCCGACCCTGCTCAGTGCCGGCCCGCGGGCTGACGTCTCCACGAACGACGCCGCCAGCGGCTATCGGTTTTGCGGGAACCCCAGGTCGACAGAGCTGGAGGCGGGGTCGGGCCAGCGGGACGTGACGACTTTGGTCCGGGTGAAGAAGCGGATCCCCTCCGGGCCGTACATATGGACGTCGCCGAAAAGGGACGCTTTCCAACCTCCGAAGCTGTAGTAGCTGACCGGGACCGGGATGGGGACGTTCACGCCCACCATGCCGACCTGGACATCGCGCTCGAAGCGCCGGGCCGCCCCGCCGTCGCGGGTGAATATGGCCACCCCGTTGGCGTACGGGTTGGCGTTGACCAAGGCCAAAGCCTCGTCGTAGCTCGCCACCCGGACCACCGAGAGCACGGGCCCGAAGATCTCGTCGTCATAGACCGGGGTGCCGGGCTTGACATCGTCCACAAGCGTGGGGCCGAGGTAGAAACCGGGACCGGTCGGCGCTGACTCCCGGCCGTCGACCACCACGCGGGCCTGGCCCAGAGCCTCGGGCCGCAGATAACCGGCGACGCGCTGCTTGTGATCGGCGGTGACGAGCGGTCCCATCTCAGACGAGGGGTCGTCCCCAGGCCCGACCCTTATCGCCGGTAGGCGCTCGGCTATGGCCCGGACAAGCGGTCCGGCTATCGCGCCCACGGCGACAACGGCCGAGATGGCCATGCAGCGCTCCCCGGCCGAGCCGTACCCGGCCGAGACGGCGGCGTCGGCGGCCATGTCGATGTCGGCGTCGGGCAGCACGACCATGTGGTTTTTGGCCCCGCCCAGGGCCTGCACCCGCTTGCCGTTGCGCGTGCCGGTCTCGTAGATGTGGCGGGCGATGGGCGTCGACCCGACAAACGAGACGGCGGCCACGACGGGGTGCTCGAGGATGCGCTCGACCGCCTCGCGGTCGCCCTGGACGACATTGAAGACCCCGTCGGGGAGGCCGGCCTGCTTCCACAGGTCGGCCAGGATGAGCGAGGCCGAGGGGTCCTTCTCGCTCGGTTTGAGCACGAAGCAGTTGCCGCAGGCGATGGCGTTGGCGCACATCCACAGCGGGACCATGGCCGGGAAGTTGAACGGTGTTATGCCCGCCACCACGCCCAGGGGCTGCAGAACGGAATGAACATCTACGCCCCGGGACACCTGCTCGGAATGGGCGCCCTTCAGCAGGTGCGGGGCGCCGCAGGCAAACTCCAGGTTTTCCAGGCCGCGGGCCACCTCGCCTTCGGCGTCCGAGAGGACCTTGCCGTGCTCGACCGAGAGCGCCGCCGCCAGCCGCTTGCGGTTGGCATCGAGCAGCTCACGCATGCGGAAGAGGATCTCGGACCGCCGCGACAGCCCGGTCGCCCCCCAGGCCGGGAAGGCGTTGTGGGCCGACTCCACGGCCAGGTCGACCTCAGCCGCGGAGGCCAGGTCCACCTCTGCTACCTGTTGGCCCAGGGCCGGGTTGTAGACCGGTCCGGTCCGCCCCGACGTCCCTTCAACGCTACGGCCGTCGATCCAATGGCCGATCCTCTTCATGTCAGGTCCCTCCCTGTCCAGTCCGTCTCTTCGGGCCGTGGTCAAAGCCCGACCTTCTGCTGAGCCTTCCCCGACTCCATGCGCTGGCGGGCCTGTGACACCTCGGGCCGGCTGCTCACCTCGGGTACCCCGACCTCCCAGAAGGCTCCCCCCTCGCTCCAGGCCGAGGGGTCGGTGCGCAGGACGATGACCACCGTGCCCTTGGCCTGGCGCGCCCGGGCCAAAGCCCGGTCGAGCCCGTCCAGGTCCGTCACCATCTCGGACGTGCAGCCGAGCGAGGCGGCATGGGCAGCGAAGTCGACGGTGACGGCAGAGACGACACGGCTGGTGGCGATCATGTTGTTGAAAGCCACGCCGCCTTGTGCCAACTGGAGCCGCTCGATGACGGCGAAGCCGCCGTTGTCGCACACCACGACGATCATTTTGTGGCCCGAGAGGACCGAACTGTAGAGGTCGCTGTTGAGCATCAGGTAGGAGCCGTCGCCGACCAGGGCGAAGACCTCACCGGCGGTTTGACCGGCGCCAGTGCCGGTCATGCCGGTGCCGGTAATGCCGGTGCCGGTAATGGCGGTGCCGGTAATGGCGGTGCGGGCCATGGCGGTGCGGGCCATGGCCGCCCCCCACGCCCCGGAGATCTCGTAGCCCATGCAGGAAAAGCCGTACTCGCAGTCGAAGCTGCCCGGCGCCTTGGCCAGCCAGTTGACATTGAGCTCCCCAGGCAGGCCGCCCGAGGAAGTGAGCACATAGTCCTCGCTGGTGGCGGCTCGGTTGACGGCCCCCACGACCTGGGCGTAAGTCGGCACCCCCGGCCCCGGGGCCGTCGTCTTGGCCACCATCGTCTTGGCGTCCTCGGTGAGAACGCCGGCCTGCTCGGCCCAGGCATCGGGGGCGCGCCAGTCGCCGAGGCGGGCGCTGAGCTCCTCCAGCCCCACACGGGCATCGGCCACCAGTGGGAAGGCTCCGTGCTTGACGGCATCGAAGCGGGCCGCGTTGAGGCAGACGAAGCGGACGTTGTCGGCCCCGAACACTGTCCAAGAGCCGGTGGCGAAGTCGCCCAACCGGGTGCCGACGGCCAGGACGGTGTCGGCCTCCGCGGCCAGGCGGTTGGCACCGTCCCAGCCCATGACCCCGATGGGGCCGGCCCAGGCCGGGTCGGAGGCGATGAGGCTGGCCTTGCCCGCCACCGTCTCCACCACCGGCACCCGGTGACGCGCCGCGAAGCGGGAGAGCTCGGCTTCGGCCATCGAGTAGTGGACGCCACCGCCGGCCACCAGCAGCGGTCGCTGCGCCGAGCGCAGAACGGAAGCGGCCCGGTCGAGCTCGCCCAGGTCGGGCCGGGGGCGAGGGGGTACGTGCACCGTCCGGTGGAAGAACTCCCGGGGGAAGTCCCACGCTTCGGCCTGGGTGTCCTGGGGCAGGGCCAGCACGGCGGGGCCGCACTCGGCCGGGTCGAGCAGCACCCTCAACGCCTGAGGCAGGGACTGGACGAGTTGCTCGGGCCTGGTGATGCGGTCCCAGTAGCGTGACACCGCCCGAAAGGCGTCGTTGGCCGTGACCGAGGGCGCCCCGGGGTGTTCGACCTGCTGGAGCACGGGGTCGGGGACGCGGCTGGTATGAGTGTCGCCCACCAGCAGCAGTAGAGGCAGGCGGTTGGCCATGGCCGCCCCGGCCGCCGTCACCATGTTGAGAGCGCCGGGGCCTATGGACGAGGTCGCCACCATGACCTGGCGGCGGCGGGCCGCTTTGGCATAACCGATGGCCGCCAGGGCCATGCCCCCCTCGTTCTGGCCCCGCCAGGTGGGCAGGGCGTCGCCCGCCTGCTGCAGGGCGTGGCCCAGGCAGGTCACGTTGCCATGGCCGAAGATGGCGAACACCCCGGGGAAGAGCGGGACCTCCTGGTCGTCGAGCACCGTGCGCTGCGCGATCAGCCAGTGGACAATGGCGTCGGCCATAGTCAGGCGGACCGTCGGTCGGCGAGGGCTCACCGGTCCACCGTACCTTTGGCGCCCACTGTGCCTTT
>PMWT01000228.1 GCA_003166025.1 Acidimicrobiaceae bacterium
GACCCGGCCCATACTTATTGGTATTATGCCGATTCCCGGGTTATTCCGATACCTGCTTCCTTGTGCGTGTGATGGGCCTGTGGCCTGGGATGACGTGCTCCTGTGACTCTCGCTTGTCGGGATAATCCGATGTGTCATCTGCGTGCATGAGGTCCCTTTCCTGACGTTTTCCGCTCATCTGGTGGCTGCCGCCGTGTTCGTCCGATCCGGCGGGTTCGTCGGATGAAAGGGGACAGTGCTATGGGGTCGATGGTGTCCGGGCTGGCTGATGCCGTGCTCGGCGTGGTTCAAAGCGTGGGCTTGTCGAGCGACACGGTCGCTCGCTACGCCAAGTGCTGCGAGGCGGTCGTGGAGTTCTGCGGCCGACGGGGCCTCGACGCGTTGTCAGGCAGCGTGGTCGAAGAGTTCGTTGCGTGCCAGCAGGAGCGTGCGCGCCGCGGTGAGGTGGGCCCGAACAGGCGGAACGCCCTGGTGAAGTCAGCCCGCTTGATGCTGGAGTTCCAGACAACCGGCGCCGTGGCCTGGCGGATGATGAGCCCAGACCCTGATCTCACGCTCAGCGAGAATGCCCGTGTCGTACTGAAGCAGTTCGCCGCGGCGGCCAGCCCGGAGCTGGCCCCGGGATCAGTGAGGCTGCTGGCCGGCGAGGTCCGCCAGTTCCTGGCCTATCTCGACCGAGCCGGCCGGGGCGCTGTCGGCACGGTCACTGCGGACGACGTCCGGGGGTTTCTGGTCGAGGTGGCCCCCAAGCGGACGGCAGGCACCGGCAATGTGGTGTGGTCGCTGAAGAGGTTCTTCGCCTTCCTCAACGCCGCCGGGCTCAGCGACGTCCGCGTCGATGGCCTGCTCGCGCGCGCCGCGCCTCGGCGGGTGCGGGCGCTGCCATGCTTTACCCGAGAGGAGACCCGCCGTCTCCTTGAAGGTGTCGAGACAGGGACCCCCTGCGGCAAGAGGGACTATGCGATGGTCGTGCTGGCGGTCTCGACCGGGCTGCGCTGCTGCGACATCGTCGCGCTGCGACTGGACCAGGTCGACTGGCGCCGCGACGAGATCCGCCTTGTCCAGGCCAAGACGTCCAGGCCGCTGGTACTGCCGCTGCCGCCGCTGGCGGGCAACGCCGTCGCGGAGTGGATCTTGCACGGCCGCCCCGACTGCGACGCCCCGGAAGTGTTCGTCCGGCTCCAGCCGCCGTATGTGAAGCTGGGGAACTCGACCGGCTCGACCCTCATGCGCCGCCGTCTGGCCCGGGCCGGCATCGGTCACGCGGCCCGTGACGGCAAGTCGTTCCATGCCCTGCGCCGCACGACAGGGACAAGGCTCATCGAGTCGGGGGCCGGGCTGGCGCTGGCCGCGCAGATCCTGGGCCATGTTCGCATCGATTCCTCCCGCCGCTACTTCTCCCTGGCCAGTGAGCAGCTCCGGCAGTGCTGCCTGCCGCTGGAGAACTTCGCCTGCACCAAGGAGGGACTGCGATGAGCACGTTCACCAGCAATTTCGCGCCCCAGATCGGGGCGATGCTCGAATGGCGGACCTCGCTCGGGCACACCCTGCGCGACATGCGGAACGCGATGGCCGGCTTCGACAGGTTCTGCGCGTCGCATCACCCCGGCGAGACGGTGCTGACCCGGGAACTGGCAACCGCGTGGTGCAAGGACACGGCGACGGGCACCTGGGGCGCCTACCGAAGCCGCGCAGTCCGCGAGTTCGGCAAGTACCTCCAGCTGGCCGGCGTGGACGGGTTCATCGTGCCGTCCGCATGGATCTCCAGGCCGGGCCGCGGCCTGCCGCACATGTTCACCGATGAGGAGCTGGCCGCCTTTTTCCGGGCCGCCGACTCCATCAGTCCCGAGTACCGCAGCCCGTTCCGCGAGTACACGGTCCCGGTCATCTTCCGCCTCATCCTCGGCGCGGGACTGCGACCGCCCGAAGCCCGACGCCTGCGCCGCCGCGACGTCGACGCTGAGAACGCGATGGTGATGATCGAACGGTCGAAACGGAACAAGGACCGCCGTGTCCCCATCACCGGGGACCTGGCCGGGCTGCTTGGCCGCTTCGATCACCTGGCGGACCTGTGGCGCCCGGACCGGGAGTGGTTCTTCGAGGACAACCACGGCCGTCAGCACTCCCCGTCCTGGCTCATCGCCAGCTACCACCTGTGCTGCGAGCGGGCGGGCGGGATCGCGCCAGCCTCAACTCCCTATACGCTGCGGCACAATTACGCCACCCGCACCCTGATGCGCTGGGTCGAAGAAGGCAGGGACATCGAGGCCTGGCTGCCCTACCTGGCTGCCTACATGGGACACCAGAAGTACTCCTCGACAGCGTGGTATGTCCACCTGCTGCCCGAGCGCCTCGCGGCGACCGGACTGACCTCCGCGGCCGGCATCATCCCGGCGCTGACGTCATGAAGACCCGCCAGCAGGCCGCGGGNNACGGCCTCGACCCGCAACCAGCGTCTGGCCTGCATCCGGTCGTTCTTCACCTACGCGGCTGCCGCCGAGCCGGCGCTCGCGATCTACCTTGCCGACCTCGCCGCCATCCCCCGGCTCAACGGCCCGGCCGCGGCACCGGTGAAGTACATGACCACAGACGCCGTCACGGCGCTGCTCGTCGCTCCGGACCCGGGCACCCGGCTGGGGCTGCGCGACCAGTTCTTCATGATCCTCATGTATGACCTCGCTGCCCGCGACGCCGAGATGCTCGCCCTGAACCTCACCGACATCGACACCCGGCGGCTCACCGCGGACCTGCTCGGGAAAGGCTCCAAGCCCCGTCGCCTGCCCATCACGACAGAGACGGCCCGGCACTTCGGCCGCTACGCCGCCGTCTTCCACC
>PMWT01000098.1 GCA_003166025.1 Acidimicrobiaceae bacterium
CGGTTATCGAGGTGGACGAGTTGATCAAGTAGCCGGTCGCCGCCGTCGTGCCGAACATGACCCCGCCGGTGGCCGCCACCTCGGCAAACCCGGAACCGGTGATGGTGACCGAGCTCCCGGTCGTCGGGCCCGATACCGGGCTGACGGCGGTGACGGTGGGGGCGCCGATTATCCAGGTGTCGTTGTAGTAAGACCCGCCCTCGTAGCCGCCGAAGAGGACCATCTGATTGGTGGCCACGTCGTACGCCATGGCGTGCGCGTAACGGCTGGTGGGGCTGGCGGCCGGCGACAGCATTGCCCAGGTCGCCCCGTTCCAGTACCAGGTGTCGCTGAAGTAGCCAATGCCGTTGTAGTTACCGCCGAACAGGACCAGCTGACCACCGTTGNNCCGGGTCGTAGGCCATCGACGCCCCGTAGCGGCCGGCGGGGCTGGTGGTGGGGGTGACATTGGCCCAGGAGGTGCCGTTCCAGGTCCAGGTGTCGTTGTCGTAGGTAGTGCCGGCGCTAAAACCGCCGAACAGGACCAGCTGGCCAGCGTTGGCCGAGTCGTAGGCCATCGACGCCCCGAAACGAGCCAAAGGGCTGTTCGTGCACGTCGTGGTACAAGTCAGGTCGCCGGTATTGCCGACCTGGCTCCAAGTGGAACCGTTCCAGGCCCAGGTGTCGTTGTAGTTGGTACTGGCGTTGCTACCGCCGAAGAGGACAAGCTCGCCCCCGTTCATGGCCGAGTCGTATGCCATCGCGGCGTCCATCCGGGTACTCGGGCTGGTGGCGGGGCTGAGCTGTACCCAGTTGGCCCCGTTCCAGTCCCAGGTGTCGTTGTAGTAGGTACTGGCGTTGTTACCGCCGAACAAGATCGTCTGGCCCGTAGCCGGGTCGTAGGCCTCCGCCGATCCAAGGCGCACCGAAGGGGCCGTGGTCGGGAAGGCTTCGTACCAGGTCATGTTGGAGTAGGCGAACTGGTCGGCGCCCGTCTTGGGGCTGGTGCCGGCGCTGCCGGTAACCGTGACGTCGACCGTGCCGGCGGCCTCGGCCGGGGACACGGCGGCGGTGATCGAGGTGGACGAGGTGACGGTGTAACTGCCCGCCGCCGTCGAGCCGAACATGACCCCGCTGCCTGTCGCGGCTACTCCGGTAAACCCGGAGCCGGTGATGGTGAGCGAGGTGCTCCCCGCCGTCGGGCCCGACACGGTGCTGAGGGCGGTGACGCTGGGGGCCCCGATTATCCAGGTGTCGCCGGTGTAGCCGGAGGTGCCCATACCGCCGAACAGGACCATCTGGCTCGTGATCGGGTCGTAGGCCATGGACGTGTAGCGCGCCGTTGGGGGGGTCGCCTCGGCGAGCTGGCCCCACGTGGTGCCGTTCCACGCCCACGTGTCACCGAGGTATGCGCCGTTGTAGCCGCCGAAGAGGAGGAGCTGGGTGGTGGCGGAGTCGTAGGCCATCGCTTCCTCCCAGCGGGTGCCCGGACTGGCCTGCGGGGTGAGCTGGGCCCAGTTGGTGCCGCTCCAGGTCCAGGTGTCGCCGTAGCCGCTGCTGCCGCTGTAGCCGCCGTACAGCACGAGCGTCCCGAGGCTGCCCATGGCCGGGTCGAAGGCCATCGTGACGTCCCAGCGGATGCCGGGCTTGCTGGCCGGGGATTGGGCGGCCCAGTTGGTGCCGCTCCACACCCAGGTGTCGTTGAGGGCGGTCCCACTGCTGTTGCCGCCGAAGAGCAGGAGCTGGGAGGTGGCGGTGTCGTAGGCCATGGCGGCCAGCTGGCGGGCCGGGGGGACCGTCGCCGGTGATTGGAGGGCCCAGTTGCTACCGGTCCAGGCCCACGTGTCGCTTAGGGTCGTGGTGCCGTTGTAGCCGCCGAAGAGGACCAGCTCGCCGCCGTTCATGGCTGGGTCGTAGGCGATGGTGGCCCCGTCACGCACAGAAGGGCTGGTGGCCGGGGTGAGCTGGGCCCAGTTGGCGCCGTTCCAGCTCCAGGTGTCGTTCAGGTACGGCCCGGTATTGCTGGTGGCCCCGCCGAACTCGATGGTCTGGCCGGTGGCCGGGTCAAAGGCTTCGGCGCTCTGGTAACGCAACGGTGGGCTTGTCGTGGGCGAGGCCGCGAACCAGGTCGTATTGGAGTAGGTGAACTGGTCGGCGCCTGTGGTGGGGCTCGTGGTGACCGGCGTGGTTACCGTGACGTCGACCGTGCCCGTGGTGCCGGCCGGGGAGGTGACGGTCACCGAGGTGGACGACACGAACACGACATTGGTCCCCGGTGCCGACCCGAAGTTGACGGCGCTGACGCCGGTGAAATTGGTGCCCGTGATGGTGACCGACGTGCCTCCTGCCGTCGGGCCCGACACCGGGCTCACGGCTGTGACAGTGGGGCCGGCCTCGTAGGTAAACGTCGGCGTCGTAGTGCTCGTCCCGGCGGGCGTGGTCACTGTGACGGCGACGGCGCCGGCGGTGCCGGCCGGGGAGCTGACGCTGATCGACGTGGAGGAGTTGACGACCAGGTTGGTCGCGGCCAGGGTGCCAAACTTCACTACCGAGGAGCCGGTGAAACCGGTCCCGGTGAGGGTCACGGCTGTCGCGCCCGCAGTCGGGCCGGCTGCCGGGCTGACCAGGCTGACAGTGGGCAAGGCTTCGTAGGTGAACTTGTCGGCCGAGCTGGTGGCGCTGGTCCCGACCGGCGTCGTGACGGTCACGTCGACCGTGCTCGCCCCGGTCGGGGAGTTGACGGTTATCGAGCTGGACGACACGACCGACACGCCGGTCCCTGGCGTCGAGCCGAACATGACGGAAGTCGCGGCCTTAAACCCGGTGCCGGTCACGGTCACCGAGGTGCCCCCGGCCGGCAGGCCCGCCACCGGGCTCACGGCCAAGACGGTCGGTACGGCCTCGAAGGTGAAGTTGTCGTTGACGGAGGTGGCGCTGGTGGCACAAGGTGTGGTGACAGTGACGTCCACGGTGGCGGCGGCTTCGGCCGGCGAGACGGCCGTTACCTGGGTGGCCGAGGTGACGAGGTAGCTCGCCGCCGCCGTGGCGCCAAACTTGACCGCGGTGGCGCCCGTGAAGGTGGTGCCGGTGATCGTCACATTGGTGCCCCCGGCCGGCAGGCCGGCCGCCGGGCTGACGCCGGTTACGGTGGGAGCCGCTTCATAGGTGTACTGGTCGCCCGGGGGGTTGGCGACGCTGGTGTTGACGGGCGTCGTCACCGTTACGTCGACCGTGCCGGCGCTCCCGGCCGGCGCCGTCACAGTGATGGAGGTGGACGAGTTGACAACCAGGCCGGTCCCGGCCACCGTGCCAAACTTCACGGCCGAGGCGCCGGTGAACCCGGTCCCGGTGAGGGTGACCAAGGTGCCCCCGCCCGGCACGCCGGCCGTCGGGCTGACGGCGGTCACGGTGGGCCACACCTTAAACACAAACTGGTCGGCCGAGCTGGTGGCGCTGGTCCCGGCGGGGGTGGTGACGGTGATGTCGACCGTGCCCTGGGCCTCGGCCGGGGAGATGGCGGCGGTGATCGACGTACCCGAGGAGACGGTGAAGCTGGTGGCCGCGCCAGCCCCGAAGCTGACGGCGGTGGCCGCGTTGAAGTTTGCCCCCGTGATGCTGACCGAGGTGCCCCCCGTCGTGTACCCGCTGGTCGGGGTGACCGCGGTCACGACCGGGGCGCTCTCGTAAATGAACCTGTCGGCCGGGCTGGTGCCACTGGTGCCGGAGGGGGCGGTGATGGTGACGTCGACGGTGCCGGCGGTCTCGGACGGGGAACTTACCGTGATCCGGGTGGCCGATGTGATCGTGAAGGTGCCGGCCGCGGTGGTGCCGAACCAAACTGCGGTGGCCCCGGTGAAGTAGGTCCCGGTGACGATGACCGGCGTGCCCCCGGCGGGCAGGCCCCCGGCCGGGCTGACGCCCGAGACAGCGGGGACGCCCGCGAAACTGTACTGGTCAGCCGGGCTCGTGGCACTGGTGCCGTCCGGCGTGGTCACGGTGATGTCGACGGTGCCGGCGGTCTCGACTGGGGCGACGGCGATGATCTTGGTGGCCGAGCTCACGACGTAGCTGGCCGCCGCCGTGGTGCCGAACTGCACGCCCCCCGCCCCGATGTCAAGGGAGCCGCTAAACCCGGTGCCGGTGATGGTGACCGAGGTGGCGGCGCCGGCCGGCCCCCAGCTGGGGCTGACGCCCGTGACGGTGGGGGCGATCTCGAAGATGAACCGGTCGGACGCGCTGGTGGCGCTGAGGCCCGCCGGGGTGGTGACGACGACGTCGACGGTGCCGGCGGTTTCGGCCGGCGAGACGGCCGTTACCTGGGTGGCCGAGGTGACGGTGTAGCTCGCCGCCGCACTGGGGCCAAACTTGACTGCGGACGCGGCGATCAACCCGGTGCCGGTGATGGTGACCGAAGTGCCGCCGCTGGGGCTCCCCGTCGGCGGGCTGACGCCCGTGACGGTCGGGGTGCTTTCGGCGGTGAACTGGTCGGCCGTGCTGGTGGCGCTCGTCCCCGAGCCGGTGGTGGCAGTGATGTTGACGGTGCCGGCCGCCCCCGCCGGCGATCCGGTGACGATCTCGGTCGGCGAGACCACGACGTAGTACGACGCCGCCGTCGTGCCAAACTGGACGGCCGTGCTGCCCGTCAGGTTGGTCCCCGTGACGGTGACGGCGGTGCCTCCGACCACGGGCCCGGCGATGGGGCTGACGGCGGTGATGGTCGGGGCCGGCTCGTAGCTGAACTGGTCCAGGACCGAGGTCGCGCTCGTCCCGTCCGGGGTCGTCACCGTGACGTCGACGGCGCCCACCGTGCCCGGTGGCGTTGTCGCGCTGATCTGGGTGGAGGAGGTGACGGCGAAGATGGCCGCGCTGGTACCGAAGTCCACCGCGGTGGCCCCGGTGAAGCTGGTACCGGTGATAGTGACGTTCGTACCTCCCGCCGGCAGGCCCGAGGGCGGGCTGACGGCGGTCACGGTCGGAGCCCCGATCAGCCAGGTGTCGGCCAGGCCGTTGCTGCCGCTGAACAGGACCATCTGGCTGCTGGCGGCGTCATAGGTCATCGAGGAGAAGTAACGGGGCCCCGGGGGGCCGGCTGCCGGCAAGAGCTGCACCCACGTGGTCCCGGTCCAGTCCCAGGTGTCGCCGTAAATAGTGCTGCCGATGACGCCGCCGAAGAAGAGGAGCTGGCTGGTGGCGGCGTCGTAAGCCATGTCGGCGCCGTACCGTGGCGGGGGGTTCGCTGTCGTGGACAACTGGGCCCACGCCATCCCGCTCCAGGTCCAGGTGTCACCGTAATAGTTGCCGCTGCTGTTCCCGCCGTAAAGGACGAGGGCCCCGTTGGTGCCCATGGCCGGGTCGAAGGCCATGGAAGCTCCCCAGCGTGCCGAAGGCCCGGTCGAAGCGACCTGGGACCAGGCGGTGCCCGTCCACTTCCACGTGTCGGCGTAAACGCCATTCGAGGTGCCGATGCCACCGAAGACGAGGAGCTGGCTGGTGGCCGGGTCGTAAGCCATCGAGAGTTGCTCGCGCACCGCCGGGCCGCTGGTAGCAACCGTCGTCCAGGACGAGGTGGTGCTGTTCCAGGTCCAGGTGCCGCCGTAGTAGGTGCCGTTGCTGTAGCTCCAGCCGCCGAACAGGACCAGCTGGCTGGTGCTCGTGTCGTAGGCCATGGAGGCGTACGCCACGTCAGCGGGCGCGGTTGTCGACAGCTCGCTCCACGTCGTCCCGTTCCAGGCCCACGTGGTGGTGCCGTAGAACAGGATGGTCTGGCCGGTGGCAGGGTCGTAGGCCTCGGCCCCGCCGACCCCTATGGCGGGCGGGCTGGTGGCGGGTTGGGCCTGCGACCACGAAGGGACCGAGTAGTAGCTGAACTGGTCGGCCGACGACGTGCTACTCGTGCCGGCCGGGGTGGTCACTGTGATGTCGACGGTGGCGGCCGTCTCGGCCGGCGCGGTCGCCGTTATCGACGTGGCCGAGTTGACCGTGAAGCTCGTGGCCGCGGTGGTGCCGAACATGACCCCGGCCGCGCCCGAGGACAGGGCCCCGGTGAAGTTGGTGCCGGTGATGCTGACGGGGGTGCCGCCGGCCAGCAACGACGTGACGGGGGTCACCGCGGTCACGCTCGGGCCCGGCTCGTAGGTGAACAGGTCGGCCGGAGAGGTGGCGCTGGTGCCGCCGGGCACGGTCACCGTGACCGCCACCGCGCCCGCCGCCTGGGCCGGCGAACTGACGGCGATGGAGGTGGAGGAGCTGACGGTGTAGCTGGAGGCCGACGTGGTGCCGAACATGACCGTGGTGGCCCCCGTCAGCCCGCTCCCGGTGATGGTCACCGGTGTCCCGCCGGCCACGTTGCCGCTGTTCGGGCTGAGGCCGGTGACCACGGGCACGGGGTTGTAGGTGAACTGGTCCGCCGCCGAGGTGGCGCTCTTCCCGCTCGGCGTCGTCACCGTGACGTCGACGGAGGTGCCGGCCAGCTCGGCCGGGGACGTGGTGGTGATCTGGGTGGCGTTGACCACCGTGAAGGTGGTCGGCGCTTGCGTGCCGAAATCGACACCGGTGGCGCCGCTGAAGTTGGTGCCGGTGATCGTGACGGGGGCCCCGCCGGCCAGGACGCCCGACGTCGGGCTCAAGGCGGTGACGGCGGGGACGGCCTCGTAGGTGAACACGTCGGCCCCCGAAGTCGTGCTCGTGCCCGCGGCGTTGGTCACGGTGATGTCGACGGCCTGGGCGGAGTTTGCCGGCGCCACTGCCGTGATCTGGGTGGAGCTGTTCACGTTGTACGACGTGGCGTTGTTGCTGCCGAACCTGACGCCGGCGGGCCCGGCGACCCCGTTGAAGCCCAGGCCGGTGATGGTCACCGAGGTGCCGCCGGCCAGGGGGCCGGCGCTGGGCGAGATGGCGGTGACGGCGGTGGCGCTCCACTGCCAGGTGTCGCCCAGGTAGTTGGTGCCGTCGAAGCCACCGAACACGACCATCTGACCGCTGCTCTGGTCAAAGGCCATGGCCGGCATTGTCCGTGCCGTGGGGCTGGTCGACGACGAGAGCTGGGCCCACGTCGAGCCGGTCCAGCCCCAGGTGGAGGAGTCGGGGGCCGCGGCCGTCTCGCCCCCGAACAGGACCGGTTCGCCTAAGGCGGAGCTGTAGGCCAGCGTTTCGCCGTAGCGCGCCGAAGGGGAGGTCGCCGGTAGCTCAGAGGCCCAGGTGCTCCCGTTCCACACGTAGGTGTCACCGAGGGGGGCGGTGCCGTTGTTGCCTCCGAACAGGACCATCTGGCTGATGGCGGGGTCGTAGGCGAAGGCGGCGTCGTAGCGCGAGGTGGGGCTCGTCGACGGGGAGAGCAACGTCCAGTTGCTCCCGCTCCAGGTCCACGTGTCCGAGACCTCGGTGCTGGCGCCCGTCCGGCCGCCGAAGAGGACCATTTGGCCGCTGAGGCCGTCAAAGGCCAGGGAGGCGCCGGAGCGGGCCGTCGGGCTGGTCGTCGGGCTGAGCTGTTCCCAGGTGGAGCCGGTCCAGGACCAGGTGTCGCTCATGTAGATGGTGCCGTTGTAGCCGCCGAAGAGGAGCAACTGGCTCGTGGTCGTGTCGTAGGCCAAGGAGGCGCCGTAGCGCGCCGTAGGGCTGCTCGGCGGGTTGAGCGCGGCCCACGTCGAGCCGTTCCAGTCCCATGTGCCCGCTTGGGGACCGGTGGTGGTGCCGTTGGCGGTGCCGCCGAACATGATCGTCTGGCCGGTGGCCGGGTCGTAGGCCATAGGCGCGCCCGCTAGGTTCGAAGGCCCGCCCGCCCCTGTGACCTGGCTCCACAGCGCCGGCGCGGCCGCGGCCGCGGGCGTGACGCCTTCGGCCACCAGGCCCGCCACCATCGAGATCGCGACCAGTAGGCGCAGGGCCCAGAAGGTCGGCCCGCCGGCCCCTCTATGCCCGCCTCGGGGGCGCGCCTGTTCCATTCGGGTGCCTTGGGGGCGCGGCTGTTCCACTCGGGTGCCTCGGTCCGCTCGGGCGCGCTCGTCCGCCCCATGCCGCGCATCCGCCTCACGGCGCGCGTCTGCTCCATCGCGCGCGTCTGCTCCAGGGCGCGCGTCTGCTCCATCGTGGCCGGCGCGGGTGTGCAGGGCGGGGGCTCCACGCCCCTCTGGTGCTGATGGTGATCGACCGTGACCAGGACTTTCACTCATTGTCCGCCTCACTCTCGACATACGCGCAGCCACTAGGCCGCGCTGAAGACGGGATAGCCGTCCCGACCGGGACGGCAAAAAACTTGGATATGACAACCGGGGGCTCGATTCGTTGGGTGGGCGTACTGAAACCCCCACCGCTCCCCCACAGAGGGAAGCCCCCTCGCTTTCGGCCGTCTCCCCTATGCCGCAACAGGGTACAAAGACCCTAAAGCCACTTTCGGTGCCAAAACATTAACACTCCCCGTGCCGATGACCGTATGGTCGGGATTTAGCCCCGAGGTAGTTCTGACCTGACCTGGCAGAGGGGCCCGGGCGCTACACCTCTGACCCCATAGGCGTTTCGCCCAACTGGGGCTGCTGTAAGTCGGCCATGTGCCGGCCGAGAAAGGTGGTACGCATGAAACCCTCCTCCCCCCTTGGGACCGGGCCCCGCCTGGCCACGAGGTCACGACCTCGCCTGTCAAGGACCATGGTTTTCCCAATGGCTGTCGCCGTTTTCGCCAGTTCGGTGGCGCTATGCGGTGCGGCTGGCGCGTCAACCCTGCCCCGCTCCCCCGTGACCACGTCCCAGGCGAAACCGGCCGCCCCGAAGATTTACATGCAGCGCTCGGGCACCGGCAATAAGGAGATCGCGTCCATGATGGTCCCGCCCAAGTCGAGCGTGGTCTGGCGCTTCGATTGCCAGAACGCCCCCAAACAACGGGGGACTTTCGTGCTCAGCTCCAAAGAGCAAGGCCACTCGGCGGTTAAATTGACCGACCAGACCGGCCTCGGCGGCGGCGGCCAAAAGCCGTTCTGGCAATCAGGCCGCTATAGCTTCGGGGTCAACACCTCGTGCGGTTGGACCGTGACCGTCGAGAGCACCCCGCTCCCCGCGGCTAAGTAACCCTGGGCAACGGGCAGAAATAAAAATTCCGCGCAAAGAAAGCGGGGCGCAACCGGTCCCGGGTCTTCACGCGGCGGACCGCTCGGCGGTGCTGAGGATACGCGTCAAATTGCGCCCTGTGATCGAACGAAGACGAGAGGACGGGACGAGATCGACCCAATGCTGAACCTGGGTGTCGTCAAAACAACGCTCTCTCGGGCGTCGCCCGGCCGGCCCTTACAGCCGTTTGGCCCTCGAAACCACCGAAGAGATCCGGGTGGACATGGTGGGCCCGGTACTCGCCGACCGAAGTCTGGACCGCCTGTGGCCGGGCCAACGAGGCCGCGTACACGGAGCGAGGAACCTGGTCGAGCATGCCGTGGTCGAAGAGCGTGCTCCACAGTGATATGTAGCTGGGATAAGGGCGGGTTAGCACCGGCAGTATCTATTTAGCGCATAGTGCGCGAGTCGAGAGAAGTCAATAATCCATGGGCTTCTTGGGCGGAGATGTACTGGGGGTCAGTGGCCGAGCAGGACTGCGAGGCCCGGGTCTGGCCCACGCGCCCGGGAGGCGAGGTAGTCGATGACATCGACGCCATGTTGGGCGGCGGTGCGCATGACGCTCATTATCGTCCCTTGAGCACGGCCACCCCGGTCGGTGCGGTTGCCACCCCAGACTTTTCGGTTCACCACCGCCGGGCGGATGCCTTGCTCGGCTCGCCAGTTCGTAGCGTCGACTTGGTCGTCGCCGAGGAAGCTGAACATCGCCGGGGCTTCTTTCGCCATGTGGGCCAAAAGTCGGCGCACCGGTTCGTGGCTGGAGCGTGCCTGGCACAGTTCGCCTAAGCGCTCGGTCAGCTCGGCGGCAGCCGCGGGACGGGCCTCGGGTGCCAGGTCCCTGGCGGCCAGTGCGTCGAGCAGGAGCGTCTTGGCTCGCCTTGGCAGCGGCCGGGCCCAATTGGGCAGGTCCTGGTCCATCTCATGGCAGCGTCTAAGTAAGTGGCCAATGCAGGTTTGATGTTTTGCTTTTTCGTAGCGGCGGTAAGGAGCCCAGCCGTCGCGCACGATGGTGCCCGCATAGCCTGCCTCGACGACCTCACAGGCCTGGTCGAACCCACGGCCTCTTGCCACCCAATACAGCGTCAACTCGGCGTTGGTGGCCTCCCACAGCCACGCCGGGGCTCCCCCCACCCGCCACCCGGTCTCGTCCATTACCAGTACGGGCGAGGAATTGGCCCGCCTAATGAGCTCGTGGTGCACCGCCACGAGGTCGGTCGAGGCTTGGCGCTGCGATGCTTGGCAGAGCGCCCCCGCCGTGCTGGCCACGCCCAGGCGGGCCATGAGCGCCGTCACCTTGGCGAACGAAAGACCGAGGCCATAGTGCAACCAGGTGGCCGGTGCGCCGGCCCGAGCAAGGCCCGACGGTGATTGCGGTACCGGCCGTGTTGGCAGGGATGGTGATGGGGGTTATTTGGCAGGGATGGTGATGGGGGTTATTTGGCAGGGATGGTGATGGGAGTGGTGGTGTCCGAGCCGTAGTTGGCTACGTAGGCGAAAAACTAGTCCCCGAAGGTGTAACGGGTCAGCCGGCGAGGTAGCACGATGGCTCCAATCCCTTTGCAAACGGGTGCTTGGGGCCATCGTGCCAACACTCAGCGCGGAGCGCGAGGATCCTCGTCTTTCGAACGCCAAGGTCAGAGGCTATTTTGAGCCTTCGTTATTCCAGTCGAAGTAGTTAGGGGTTTGGGGGACCGCGCCCAGATTGGCCGGGCGCGGTCGCGAACGGGGATGGTATGGCCTAAACCTGGACGCACCGCCCAGTGACAGGGTTGTAGGCCGCCAATCTGCGTGAAAGCCCTCCTGACCTGCGAAGATTGTGATGTCTAAAGTCCCAGTCGCCGACAACGCGTATATTACGTGCATGCTTCCGGGCTCGGTTCGGAGAGAACTGCGGAGTAACCGTTAGGGTTAGGGTTAGGCAACCTTTGCTATCTCGCCTAGGTCGATCACGATCTGGCGGCCGTCTGGGAGCTTCGCCACCAGCTTGAGGTCAGCCCCCAGCGCTGCGACGAAGGACCGTGCTGTTGAGACGAGGATGTCCTCACGCCTTTCGATCTCGCTCACCTGTGACTGGTGGGTACCCATCGACACGGCCACCTGGGCCTGGGTCTTGCCCAGCTCTCGGCGCAGGCTGGCCAGAGTGGCGTGGTACTCCCTGTCCCACTCCTCCTGGTCCTCCTCGGCCTCTGTGGCCAACGCGGCGAACGCCGGGTCGGCGAGGTCTTCGGCGACGACCTCGGACCAGTCTTTGAACTCGCTGTCGGTCACTGGTACCTCCTCAAGAAATCGTCATAGAGCGCATCTGCGCTCGGCACTGCTGCCTCGTACCAGTCCCTCCAGTT
Source organism: Acidimicrobiaceae bacterium (assembly GCA_003166025.1). Taxonomy (GTDB): domain Bacteria; phylum Actinomycetota; class Acidimicrobiia; order Acidimicrobiales; family Palsa-688; genus Fen-671. Next base: position 11,418 of record PMWT01000098.1, read on the forward strand.
CCCGGTCTTGTCGCCCGCGAGCAGCACCACCCCCACCCTTTCGTCGACAACCGCCAGAACCCGGAGGTTGACCTCGCGGCCAGCCTCGGTCCGTGCTGCGTGGCGCAGCTCCCACATCTGAACTGCGCAAGGCCAACATGTCGACCGAACAGAACGGGTAGTGACGCGAAGACGCTACCCGCTCAGCACGCGGTCTTCTCAGCTCGTCCACCTCAGAGCGTGCAAGGTACCCGACAGCGGCGTTCACGCCTGCTGCTAGGAACTGTGCAGCAGCCGACCTGTCTTGGCGCAGCGAGCGGTACCACGCAACGAACCGAAGGTGAGCCACTACCTTCATCGCCACCCAGTATATGGTACTCCTTATATATGGTCAAGGTGATTCCTCGCTCAACCTGGCGCTGCCCCCGGGATACGGAGAGGGTCTGGCCCGGCGGTGACCTGCCCGGGAACGGGCCGCGACCTCTCTGTAACCGGCGGCGCCGGCATCGTCGTGACGCACGGTCCCCTGGCCGAACCCGAACAGCTGGTACGCCACGCCGACGCCGCTATGTACGAGGCGCAGAAAGTGACGCAACCGGTAAACATGCTAGGAATTTGGCCGCTAATTGATCGAACATATGTACGATGGAGGGATGGGAGGGGATGGGGTAGCGGCCCTGGCGGGAGTGGTGGAAAACCTGGCGCTGGTGCCCCTAGCCGAGGAGATCGAGCAGGTGTTGTGGGTGCGGGACCGCCTCGACGCCAAGATCTCAGAGGCACTACGGGGCTTTGATGCTGAACAGGCGTGGGGCAGCGACGGGTCGCTTTCTCTTACGTCCTGGCTGGCGGCCCACGGGCGACAGAGCCGGCGCGACGCTTACCGGGAGGCGACGGTGGCCCGCCGCCTGGGCCAGCTCCCGGTGACGGAAGCGGCCTGGTCCGACGGCACCCTTTCTTCGGGCCAGGTGGCCGCCATTGTGGCCAATGTCTCTTCGGACCGGGCCGGTCTTTATGCTCAGCACGAGCCAGAGATGACGCCGTTGCTGGCTGAGCTGTCGGTGGCCGACACCGCCGCGGCAATGCGCGCTTGGCGCTTGCACGCCGATGCTGAAGACGACGGTCCCGAGCCGCCAGAGCGGCCGTCGGAGCTGTACTTGTCCAGGACGTTGGACGGCCGCCGGGAGCTCTCGGGCCACCTGGGCGCCGAGGACGCCAGCGTCGTCGAAGCGGCCATCGCCGCCGCTGAGGGTGGCGTCCCGGCCGATGGGGAAGGGCCGATGCCAAGCGCGCCACAGCGCCGGGCCGAGGCCCTGGTCGATATCTGCCGATGGTTCCTCACCAATTGCGACAAGGCGACCAGCGGCGCCCGCAACCGCCCCCAGCTATCTGTGATCGTGAGCCTCAGCGACCTCGCCACCGACCGCCCCGGGCGCCTGGCCGACGGCACGGCCGTGCCGGCCAGTACTGCCTCGCGCCTGGCCTGCGACGCGGTACTGCACCGCATCGTCATGGCCGGGCGTTCGACCGTCCTGGACTATGGCTCTGGCGTGCGCACGGTTAGCCCGGCGCTGTGGGCCGCCCTGGTCGTACGCGACGGCCATTGCCGCCACCCCGGCTGCGACCGCCCGCCGTCTTGGTGCGAAGCCCACCACGTAATACATTTCTCCAAGGGCGGCCCCACGTGCCTTTCCAACCTGGTCATGGCCTGTAGCCGCCATCACCATCTCTGGCACGACCAGGGTTGGGAACTAAAGCTCAGCTCCGACGGCTCTTTGGTCCTCAGGTCACCGCTGGGCAAGGTCATAACGAGCCGGCCGCCGCCGGTACATTTGGCGGCGTGATGANNGAAGGCGAGTACCGGGCCGACCTCGCCGAGGCCGGGCTTTGCCGACGTCAAGGTCACCGAGACGAGCCGCTTGGACGAGCACGCCGCTCCGCCCATCAGTACCGTGGTCCCGGTGCCAAAGCCGTCGACACTGCATATCGAGGTGCGTTCGGCAGGGCTTCTCGAAGAGACAGACGAGTTCCACGCCTGGGACAAGGCTTGGGCGGCATACCAGATCCTGACCGGCAGGTAGCCCCGTGCTCCCCGCTTACGTGGGGGCCCCGAGAGAGCGGCCATTTGGATAACCAGTTGGCTTGACCGCCTCTAAGTTGGCCGACCACCCGATCGCCATATTCGCGTCGGGCGAAGGGCAGGTGCTGGCTTCCGGCGAAGGCAGGCCTGGCGGCAAAGCCTTTGACAGGCCGCGGACTGGCTGCCAGCCGAGCGGCGAGCGAGTAGGTGCACACGTCCCTCGCCATGACGTCAGACCCCCGGGTGGGGAGGACCACGAGCATGTCGACATCCTCGGAAAAGCACTTGATCAGCCGGTAGGCCTTCGAGCGGCTGGTCCCACCCTTGAAGATGACTGTTATGTCTTCCTGTGAGGCTTGGCCGACAACGCCACGGAGGACCTCTGTGACCCAGAGGTCTTTCTCCATATGGCTTGCCGGGATCCCGGTGGCATCGGCTACCTGCGCAGCCAGGGGTTCACGCCCTGGGGTCCTCGATCAGGCGGTCCGTCACAACCGCCCGGCCATACCGGCCCAGTGGCGGCGTGCCTGCAAGTTGTGCTCGTCGGCCAAGGAGGATGCGATGAGCTGTCGACGGACCTGGCCAACGTCGACGAGCCTCTGGATCCGCCGGCCTACCTCCTCCAGAGAGGCCTCAGCCAAAAGCGGCTCGCGCAGTACCTCGAGCACGGCCACCTCCGTCGGGCTCAGCTCCCGCTCCCGCCGGATAAAGGGACGCGCTGTGAAGCGCACACCTGGTACCGGCTCGGGCACTTTGCCAGGGGCGGCGACCTCCACCGTCGCCGGCACCTGTGTCGTCAGCCCGAGCTGGCACGCCGCTGCTGCGGCACCGGCGGCGTTCCCCCAATTGATGACCGTCAAGCAATTCCGGCTGGCTGCAAGCTGTGGCAGCGCCGAAGTTGTCAGTAGCTATCGGTCACGAAGTTGTCTGTAGGGCGCGGGAGGTCACGAGAAAGAGGACGAGGCGGAGAGCGGTCGGCGTTTTTCATCCAGCCTTCGTGCTGGAGGTGGCGATCAGTCCGGCAAGCATTACCGGTAATGAGCCCATGTTCCCCATGTTCGGGCTCCGAATCCAGGGACTCGGACTGGGGCGCGCCGAGTCTTTGCCCAAGCGGTGCTGGCAATAGGAGCCGAGCAGGCTCTTCCGAACTGGTACTTGGGGGCAGGCGGGATCGCTCAGACCGTCTGGAACCTGCAGCACGGCGTCGAGCCTGCCGTTGGTATCAAGGACTACGACCTGGTGCACTTCGACCCGGCCGACCTGAGCGTTGAGGCCGACAGGCAGGTCGACGAGGAGGTGGCCGGGCGCTTATCGGGTCGTGGCGCGGTCGTGGACGTGAAGAACCAGGCCCGAGTGCACCTGTGGTACGAACAACGGTTCGGGCCTCACATCGAGCCGTTCACTTCGACAGAGGAGGCCATCGCAACCTGGCCCACGACCGCGTCGAGCGTCGGCGTCCGACGAGACAGCGGCGGCTTCGTGGCATGGGCGCCCTTTGGGCTGACGGACCTGCTGGGCATGGTGGTCCGCCCCAACAAGGCAATGGTGACCAGAGAACTGAAGCTCGCCGGTCCCGCGTCGACGCGCGATTACTCGTGACCATTATGTGCGGCCAGGACAGGGCCTCTGAGCAGCCACTCCCTGTCGATTCGGCGTTTGTCAAGTCCCG
>PMWT01000035.1 GCA_003166025.1 Acidimicrobiaceae bacterium
GCCGACCAGTTCACCTATGAAGCGGCGCCCACGGTCAGCGCCGTCAGCCCGTCCGGCGGCCCAACCGGCGGCGGCACGAGGGTGACCCTCACCGGCACCAACCTGATAGGGGCCAGCGCCGTCGACTTCGGCCCGAGCGCGGCCACGAACTTCATCGTCGGCTCGGCCACGCAGCTCACGGTGACCTCGCCGGCCGGGACGGTGGGCACGGTCGACATAATCGTCATCTCGCCCGCCGGCACCAGCACCTCCTCGGCGGCCGACGAGTTCACCTACGACCTGGTCCCGACGGTCAGTGCCGTCAGCCCGCTCTCCGGCCCGCTGGCCGAGGGCACGACGGTGACGCTCACCGGCACCGGCTTCAGCGGCGTCGAAGGGGTCAGCTTCGGCTCGGACAGCGCCACCAACTACATCGTCAACTCCGCCACCCAGCTCACCGCCATCGCGCCGGCTGAGCCGGCCGGCCTGGTGGAGGTCACTGTGACCACCGCGGCGGGGACGAGCCCCACGTCGCCGGCCGACGAGTTCGCCTACCAAGGCATGCCCTCGATCAGCTCGCTCAGCCCGGCGGCGGGCCCACCGGCGGGCGGCACTTCGGTCACCATCAGCGGGACAGGCTTCATCGGGACCAGCGCCGTCGACTTCGGCTCGGCCCCGGCGGGTTACATCGTCAACTCGGCCCACCAGATCGTCGCCAGATCCCCGGGCGGGGCGGCCGGAGATGTCGAGGTCACTATCACCACGCCCAGCGGCACCAGTGCCAGTACGGCCGATGACCTGTTCACCTACGAGACGGTGAGCGTGACCAACCCGGGCAACCAGACCTCGCCTAGCAACGCCGCCATCACGACGCTCGGCACCGTGGCCAACGACACCCAGTCCGGCGCCACCCTGGCCTACGCCGCCACCGGCCTGCCGACCGGCCTGTCCATGGCGCCGGGCACCGGGGCCATCACGGGCACGCCCAGCGCGATGGGGACCTACACCGTGACCGTCACCGCCACCGACGGCTCGGGCCTCAGTGGCTCGGCCAGCTTCACCTGGACCATCACTGCCGCCATCATCACCGATACCATCAGCGTCACCAACCCCGGTGCCAGGACCTCCGCCTCGGGCAATGCCATAACAGCCCTCGACATCGTGGCCACCGACTCGGCCCCCGGCGCCACCCTGGCCTACGCCGCCACCGGGCTACCGGCCGGCCTGTCCATCGGCGCCGGCACCGGGGCCATCACGGGGGCCCCGACCACGGCCGGGGTCTTCCCGATCACCGTCACCGTCACCGACAGCTCCGCCTTCGCCGGTTCGGCCAGCTTCACCTGGACCGTCACCGGGGCCGTGGCCGTGGCCAACCCGGGCAGCCAGTCGAGCCCGTCGGGCTCAGCCATCACCGCCCGGGCCAGCACCGCCACCGACTCGTCGGCCGGCACCACCATCACCTGGTCGGCCCTCGGCCTGCCCACCGGCCTGTCCATCAGCTCGGCCGGGCTCATCACCGGGACGCCCACCACCACCGGCACCTACAGCGTGACCGTCACCGCCACCGACAACTTCGGGGCCATGGGCGCGGCCGACTTCACCTGGGCCATCACGGGCAACGTCGCCGTGGCCAACCCGGGCAACAAGTCAAGTATCTCGGGAACGGCCATCTCGGCCCTGGCTAATACCGCCACGGACACCCAGGCGGGGGCCGGTTTCACCTGGGCCGCCACCGGCCTGCCCACCGGCCTGTCGATCACCCCGGCCACCGGCGCCATCACCGGCACACCGACGGTGGCCGGGACCTACACCGTCAACGTCACCGCCACCGACGGCTCGGGCTACAGCGGCTCGGCCAGCTTCACCTGGACAATCGTCGGGGCCGTCGCGCTGACCAGCCCGGGGGACCAGTCGAGCTTCATAGGCAGCGCCATCACCGCGCTGGCCCTGGTGGCCCACGACACCCAGGCCGGCGCCAGCTTCACCTGGGCCGCCGCCGGGCTTCCTGCCGGCCTGTCGATGAGCTCGGCCGGGACCATCACCGGCACGCCCAGAGCGACCGGGGACTACACCGTCAGCGTCATCGCCACCGACGGCTCGGGCGATGCCGGCTCGGCCAGCTTCAACTGGTCCGTCGGCTCCGCCATCACCACCGAGGCGGTCAGCGTGACCAACCCGGGCAACCAGTCCGACGTGCTCGGGCCGGCCATAACCGCCCTCGACCTCACCGCCGTTGACAGCCAGACGGGCGCCACCTTTACCTGGTCTGCCAGCGGCCTGCCGGCCGGGCTGTCGGTCAACTGGGCCACCGGCGACATCACCGGCACGCCGAGCGCGGCCGGGACCTACACCGTCAGCGTCACCGCCACCGATGCCTCGGGCCTCAGTGGTCCGGCCAGCTTTACCTGGGCCATCACCAGCCCTGCGGGCGCCAACACGGTCAGCGTGACCAACCCCGGGCCCCAGTCGAGCCCGACCGGCATGGCCATTACCGCCCTGGACAACGCGGCCACGGACTCGTCGCCGTCGGCCACCATTGCCTCCTGGTCGGCCAGCGGCCTACCTGTGGGCCTGTCCATCCTCACCGCCACCGCCGGCACCATCACCGGCACCCCGACCACGGCCGGCACCTACCTGGTGGGCCTCAGCGCCACTGACAGCTCGGGGGCCATCGGTGCGGCCAACTTCACCTGGACCGTCACCGGCCCGGTGTCGGTGACCAACCTCGGCGCCCGTTCGGACGCCTCGGGCACGGCTATCAACCCGATGGCGGCCACGGCCACGGACGCCGACGCCACCATCGCCTCGTGGTCGGCCACCGGCCTGCCCGCCGGCCTGTCCATAGACGCCGCCACCGGCCTGGTCACCGGCACCCCGACCACGCCCGGTCCCTACTCGGTGACCCTCACCGCCACCGACAGCTCCGGGGCCATGGGCGCGGCCAGCTTCAACTGGGCCATCACCAGTGAACTTCCCGGTCCCGCCCCCAGCCCGAGCCCGAGCCCGAGCCCGAGCCCGAGCCCCCAGTCGAGCACCGTCTCGGTGGCCAACCCCGGTAACCAGTCGGACTTCTCCGGCCCGGCCATCCCGGCCCTGTTGATCACGGCGACGGATTCGTGGACGGGCGCCAAGGTCCTCACCTGGTCCGCCACCGGGCTCCCGACCGGTCTGTCGATCGCCACGAGCACCGGGAGCATTAGCGGGATGCCGACCACCACCGGGGTCTACGCGGTGACGGTCACGGCCACCGACGAAGCCGGCTTCGCCGGCTCGGCCAGCTTCACGTGGACCATCACCAGTACTGTCACGGTCACCAACCCGGGAGCTCGCTCGAACCTGCTCGGCCTGGCCATCGTCCCGTTGGCCAGCACCGCCACCGGGACAGCCTCGGGCACCGCTGTCACCTGGTTCACGTGGTCCGCCACCGGCCTGCCCTCGGGCCTGTCGGTCAACGCCGCCACCGGCACCATCACCGGGACGCCGGACCTGGCCGGGGCCTACACCGTGGCCCTTACCGCTACTGACAGCTCGGGCTCCACCGGGACGGCGGGCTTTGCCTGGACCATCACCCGGGCCGCCGGTCTGTTCGTGGCCACCATCTCGCTGGCGCCCGGCGAAGCCCGGACCGCTTACAGCCAGACCCTGGCGGCGTCGGGCGGGGCGGCACCCTACTCGTGGTCGGTGACCACCGGTTCACTGCCCGGCGGCCTGTCGCTCAAGGCGGTCACCGGCACCATCTCGGGGCGGCTGGCGCCAGGGGCGAAGACCACCACCTTCGCGGTCACCGTCACCGACTCCTCGGGGCAAACGGCCTCCCGCAGCTACACCATCACGGTTATCGCAGCGTCAGTCCGCACCGCCATGATGGCGGCCCTGCCGGACGGGAAGGGTTACTGGCTGGCTTCGACCGACGGGGCTGTGCGCTCCTTCGGGGCTGCGGTCCTGTACGGCTCGATGAGCGACCGCCGCCTGGCCGACCCGGTCGTGGGCATAATCTCCACCCCGGACGGCTTGGGGTACTGGTTGGTGGCCAGCGATGGTGGGGTCTTCAACTTCGGCGACGCCCACTTCTACGGCTCAACCGGAGGGGACCACCTGACCGGCCCGATCGTGGCCATGGTCTCAACGGCCGACGCCAAGGGCTACTGGCTGGTCTCCAGCGTTGGCCAGGTCTTCAACTTCGGCGACGCCCGCAGTTACGCGGCCAAGGCCGCCCCGCGTTCGCCCCGGCCCATCGTGGGCATGGTCGCCACGGCCGACGCCAAGGGCTACTGGCTGGTGGCCAGCGGGGGCGCCGTGTTCAGCTTCGGCGACGCCCACTTCTACGGCTCGGCCGGCAACTCAGCTTCGGCCCAGTCCATCGTGGGCGTGGTCGCCACGGCCGACGGGAAGGGCTACTGGCTGGTAGCCAGCAACGGCCACGTGCTCGGCTTCGGCGACGCCCACCTCTACGGCTCCGCCACCAACATGCACCTCGCCCGGCCCATCGTGGGCATGGTCGCCACGGCCGACGGGAAGGGCTACTGGCTGGTGGCCAACGACGGCGGCATCTTCACCTACGGCGATGCCACCTTCTACGGCAGCGAGGCTTGACGCCATGGTCCGCCGGCACATGGGCTCGGGAGCCTCGGCCTTGCAGCCCGAGCCGACGCACTGGGAGCAAGACGCCATCGACCTGGCCCGTTTAGTGCACGAGATGGCAGATGCCCTGGACGGGGCCGTTGTGAGCGGTGGCGAAGCGCGAGAGACAGGCGATCACTTGGTCGAGGCCGGCGACCCCCCATCTCCGCGACCTCAGCCCGGGCCGAGGACACGTCCGCCGGGCCGGCTCGGGGCCCGAGCCGGAGGCCCGCGTACTCCTAGCCAGTAGACGGTAGAGAGCAGTGTTAGCGACACCGGCCGGCGTCGCTCGCACTGCGTCCACCGAAGAGGCCCTCTTCTCGACCGGGGAGACCTGGGACGCTTCGTGACTACGGTCCTGTTGGACACCCACGCCTTGCACTGGTGGTCCGCCGAGCCGGACCGATTGAGCACGCCGGCCGTCAGAGCCATAGACGAGGCGGACGAGCTGGCCGTGTCGGCGGTGAGCTGGTACGAGTTGGCCTGGATGGCCAAGCACGAGCGCATCGTCTTGACCACCCCGGTACGGTCGTGGCTGGACCAGCTCGTCCGCGACGTCCGCACCGCCGGGATCACGGCCGCCATAGCCGACACGGCGGTCTCCCTGCCTACGAGCTTCCCGGGCGACCCTGCGGACCGGATGATCTATGCCACCGCCATCGAGAGCGGCTGGAGGTTGGTGACCAAGGACCGTAGTTTGAGGGACTTCCCGTACCCACGCGACATCACCGTTTGGTAAACGATGGCCAGGCAGGCGCACATAGGCTGTTACCGCCCCGGGCGTGGTTGAGGCCGGAGCATTTCGGAAAGCCCGAAGGGACCAGGGACCCTATTCACGAAAAGGCGTGGGCCCGGTATCATTGCTATAAGAGGCCACGGTGACAGCCGGCGCAGGGGTTCGGGAGGAGCCGGTGCCAAAACCTGGTGCCAGGCACTTCTGGCCGCAATTGACCGGTAGAGGAGTGCTGTGAGGCCTCTTCGTTTCGCATGAGGAAAACGGACTAGGTGCCAAATAATCACGCCGCTCAGCCTGAGGAGGACTTGGTCCGCCTCTACCTGAACGACATAGGTAAACACTCGCTGCTGACCAAGGACGACGAGGCCAGGCTGGCCCAGGCCATTGAGGCGGGCCGGGCGGCCCGGGCCGAAATGGGCGGCGCCAAGTCCTTGACCGTCCCGAAGAAGCGGGAGTTGCGCCGGGCCATCCGGGAGGGCGACGAGGCGGCAGAGACCTTCGTCAAGGCGAACCTGCGCCTGGTCGTGTCCATCGCTAAGAAGTACCAGGCGGCCGAGCTGCCGCTGCTCGACCTCGTGCAGGAGGGCAACCTGGGCCTGATGCACGCGGTGGAGAAGTTCGACTGGCGTAAGGGCTTCAAGTTTTCGACTTATGCCACCTGGTGGATCCGCCAGGCCATCACCCGCGGGATAGCCAACACCGGCCGTACCGTCCGCCTGCCCGTGCACGCCGGCGACCTTCTGACCCGGGTGACCAAGGCGCGGGGCCGGCTCGAGGGCCAGCTCGGCCGCCGGCCCACGTCAGCCGAACTGGCCAACGACCTCGAGCTCGAAGAGGAGAAGGTGATCGAGATCCTCCGCCACGCGGCGGAGCCCCTCTCGCTTTCGGAGCCGCTGCGCGAGGACGGCGACGCCGAGCTGGGCGACGTGGTCGAGGACCGCTCGGCGGTGTCGCCCTTCGAGGCGGCGGCCGCATCATTGCTTTCGGGCGAAGTAGGCAAGATGTTGGTGGCCCTGGACGAGCGTGAGCGGGAGATCCTCCGGCTGCGTTTCGGCCTCGACCGGGGAGAACCTCGCACTTTGGACGAAGTGGGCGAACATTTCAACCTGACCCGGGAGCGCATCCGCCAGATCGAGGCGCGGGCCATGTCGAAGTTGCGCCATCCTTCCACCGATCGCGGCGCCCGGGAGCTCCTGACCACCTAAAGCAACGATGTCCCTGGCCCCCAAACGGAGTGCTCAGGCACCGGTGAACGGGCGGCTGAAGTTGACTGGCAGTTTGGCCAGTACGAAGCTGAACAGCAGCTTGCGGTCGGTCGTGGTGAGCACGATGGCCGCCTTGCCCGAGACCTTCGAGGGCGCCCCCGCCACCTGGCCGGCGGGGAAGCTGCCGGTAAAGGCGAAGGCGCAGACGTTGATGCCGGCGGGCGGGTTGTAGTCGGCCGAGGGGTTCTTGGGGAAGCGCCTTTTGACCAGCCGGGCCAGGATCTTCGGGCTCACCAGCTCGACCCCGTGGAAGACGTAGCTGGCCTTGGGGACGTCCAGCGCCCCTTCGGCCAGGGGCAGGCTTTCGTAGCACGGCCCCAGGCCCACGGGCGGGCTCAGATGGTGGCACGCACTTAGGCCCAGGCTCACGGTCGCCACCAAGACGATGGCAACAAAGGCGCGCCGAGCCGGACCGGCCCAACTTGTCCAAGTCATGGTCATATTCCCCCTTCAGTCCCTTCCGCCACAGCTTTGGTTTGTTCTGCGTGCCCCGCGGCGCCGTCCAGCGCCGGCGGCGCCGCGGGGTCAAGGGCCGGCCTGGCCCGGCCCGCTCCGGGCCACGGGGCGCGTCCTGTGGCCTCGCCTTCTTGCTCCGAGCGGCGGACCGCTTTGCGCCGGGCCCGGAACAAGCCCAGGTAGCAGGCGCCCCCGATCGGCAGCGGCACCCAGAAACTGATGAGCCGGTACAGCAGCACGGCGGCCACGGTCGGCGCCTCACCACCCCCGAAGGCCACCAATGCCACCGTCAGGCTGCCCTCGACCACGCCGAGGCCCCCCGGCGTGATGGGCAGGTTCACGGCCAGCTGGCCGCCGCAGTAGGCCAGCAGCAGCCCCGCCCAGGGCACGCCCGCGCCCACGGCGATAAAGGCGAACGCCAGGCAGGAACAGTCCGACAGCCAGCTGCACGTCCCGGCCAGTACGGCCTGTGCCCATTCGAACCGGGTGGGGGCGACGGACCGCATCCGCTGCACGCCTTTGCCCAAAGGGCCGCTCAGCTGCCCGGGGGAGCGCTTGAGCGCCTTTTCCAACGTGGCCGTGGCCCGCAGGGCGAGGCGGTAGCCGGTGCTCCGGTTGGCCCAGGTCAGCACGGCCAGCAGGGCGATGAACAGGACGCCCACGATGGCGTACACGAGGTCGAACGTGCTGCCCAACGTGGCCGCCAGAGCGAGGCCGACGCCGGCCAGCGCGGCCAGGGTGGCGAAGGCGACGGCGCCGACGGCTATGACCACCCAGCCGGCCAGCACCTCGTCGGCGCCGAGCAGCTGGAACTGGCGGAACTCGTAGACGCCGGCGAAGGCCGCCCCTACGGGCAGGGCGGACTGGATGGCGCTGCCGGAAAAGGCGATGGCCGTGAGGCGGCTGAGCCTGGCGCGTACGTCCCCGGCCCCGAGCAGGGTCCGTTCCATGAAGGTTATGCCGAGGTAGGACCCGAACTCGGCCACTGAGGCCAACACGATCCACTCCCAGCGGATCTGGCTGAGGAAGGCCCCGGCGCCGGCCAGCTCGCTCGATTTGCCGGTCAGGACCCAGATGGCGACGCCCAGGAGGGCGAACCCGGCGACGATGCGGAAGGGTTTCCAGAAGCGCAGGAAGTCCTTCTTGGTCAGCCGTGGCACTTGGGCATCTTCGCGCCGGCGTGGCACTTGCCGAACATAGGAGGCAGCTACATCCCCAACGTGGGGCCGGCGCGCCTGCCTGGGTGGGGGCCGAGCGACCGGTCGGGGCGCGCTCGGGCCGGGAGACCGAGGTCGCGCTCGACGGCCGCGGCCGTCACCTCCTGCGCCCAGCGCCGCCGGGCAACGGCGTTGAGCGGGCGCGGCCCGGCCCGTTCGAGCATCGCCGCGTCCGGCCAGCCGGCGGCCAACTGGGCGGTCCCGGCCCGGCGCCGTGCCTCCAGGCCGGCCGCCCCGGCGGCCGGTATACCCGGCCCCGCCAGGGTGACCCAGGCGGCCGTGACGGGCGCGGCCCGGCCGGCCAGCGCCAGGGGGTCGCCCAGTACCAGTAGGGCGTCGCGGCCCGGCTTGCAGCCCCGTAGGTAGGGGACCGTCGTGGCGTACCCGTACCCGAGGGAGGGGGCGTGCTCGGGCCCGACCAGCGACGTCCTGGGCAGCGACG